>JAOZRI010000210.1 GCA_029940235.1 Desulfobacula sp.
GTCGATATGTAGCGAACTTTGCCAGAACGCTTGTAGAAATTGAACAGATAAATTCCAGTAGAACTTTTATTATAGATAGAAGAAAGGGCTCGCTCAAAAATAAGTTGGCAATTTAGGCGCTTTGGTTTAGGTCATATTTTGTATATCATAAGTCGAATTTATTTTTTTGCAGTGTTCATATAAAGCTTTAAAACAGTGATTTTTGGCAAGCATGTTTTCCAAATCTGGTATTGTATGGAAAAAGGCTTTGCTGCCTATAATAATCAATTTTGTTTTTGCCCGTGTAATTGCAACATTCAAGCGGTTGGGGTTGTTGAGAAAGTCAGTTGAAATATGGTCTGGATCGGAACTTGTAAGCCCGAATATGATGATATCACGCTGTGCCCCCTGAATTCGCTCAATAGTATCAATTAATGGTAAATTTAAAGCAGTTGAATGAGGATTTTTTGCAAGTAAATTTTCAAGCTTTTGTGTAATTTCATTATTCTGGGCTCTGTGGGGAGAAATTAGAGCTATCTGTTCAGGTTTGATTTTATAGAGTGTAATTAATCTGTGGGCAAGACCAGCCATTAGCTTTGCTTCTGTCTCAGACCTTGTAGAGCATCCCTGGGTATCTGTTAACACAAGCACTACAGGTTTTGCCGGGTTCAAAATAGCATCATATTCAAGTTCTAATGGTGTTGAAGTTAGCTTCTCCGGCTTGATTAAACAAAGCCTATTCCTGGCAATGTCCTGCGCTGGATACAATTTGTTTTTATACCAGGTTTTACTTGGAAATTCACAAATCTCTCTGTTCATACGATAACTTATATTAAGGCTTGCCTGCAAAGTTTGTGGGTACATATCCTGAAAATTTGCAAGTATGGATTTTTCTAATTTTAAAGTTTTATGATTTTTTTGTTCGGTATACTCTCCATGTACAATGGGAGGCAATTGATTAACATCTCCAAGAAAGAGGAAGTTTCCCTTTGAATAAATGAGAGAGAGCAGGGCCTGTGGTATTGGTACCTGGGACGCTTCATCAAAAATAACCCAGTCAAGAGCCTGGGGGAAATTATTGTTTTTGCTGTTAAAAAGATTATAAAAACCATATCCGGTTGCGCCGACAATCACAATGGGAGGGCTTAATATTTCATCTGCAATATTTGAGAATTCAAGTTTTACTCTATTTGCGACACTGTTTTCATTATGAGTCAAATTTGCTTGTTCTGACCGTTCAGATTCTCCCCATTTTATACAGCGGCAGGGGAAATTGCCAGGCATGTATTGGTTTGCAAGAGTTACAACTTTTTCAAGAACATTATTAATTGCCTGATGGGTCAGGGCGGTAACACCGATGCGAAGGGGTTTGTTACTCTGTTTTGCCTGCATGATCAAAGCAATTAAAATCCAGCCGAGCAGATGGGTTTTCCCTGTCCCAGGCGGACCCTGTATCATGCTGTTTTTATATTTAAAAGGCAGGAGCAGTGCATTTAACTGGGAATCATTAAGTCTATGATCAATTCTGGTGATTATCTCCTGGCTTGCAAGCCAGTGTTTTACCCATGATATGGATTCATCAGGTTGCCTGCCTGTTGCCTGGCCCGCAAGAAATTTTTGCAAAGGATGCATATCTTTTGAAAAGCAAAATTTTGCAACATGAGTCAATTTGGCTTGATTCCACTGGCTCGTGTCTTCTTCAATTGAGTATAAAAACTGCTTGTTTAGATGCATTTTTTTTGATCTGGCACGTACTGAGATCTCTAATGTTTTAATATCATATTCAACAAGAATAATTGGAAAACCTTCCTGAAGGTTCTCAATACCATGGGGGGTAAGCCTTAAAAAATCACCTTTTCTGAATTTTGAGAAAATTGGTGCAGAGGATTTTAAAACATATAAAAAACGCCCCTCTTCATCAAGTCTGGTCTGGGTAAAGCGTAAATGCCCGATAGCCCTGAATTGTGCAACTCTCTCCTGGAGTGATAACTCCTGCAAAGTCAATATATTGTCTTCTTGCAGTCGCTGTTCCTCATTGATAAATCTTAAATAGAGGGGTAATTCCCCTCTGTCTTTATTTTGTATCAATTCACACTCTTGTATCCATTGGCTTTCAAGATAGTGATCAGCCTTTTTATAAAGATCAATCATGATTGCAAGATTTGCCTGGACCATTGATTCAAGATCAATTGAAGAGACACTGCTTTGCCCTGATTGGTGGAACAACGTTTCAGGTTGATCCACTTTTGGCCGATCCGCCTCAGATTGATCAGTTTCAGGATTATGGATAGATGTCCCACATCCAAATACATGGGCAAGAGTGTGGAGGGAAACAATGCCGGGAACAGGCATATAAAAATGATTCATATAAACTTTTCTCAAATCTGTCCATGGGTCTGGCTGTGTTTTCCACAAAAAATCAAGATCATCTTTTTGATGATACTCTCCCCATTCAAGGATTTTATTGCGAGTTTTTGAACCAAAATAGAAAAGGTGAGGCACTCTGCTGTTTTCTATGCCTGCCTGCCAGATATTTGATAACTCGGTTGAAAATTTATTCCATGTTTTTTTGCTGTCTTGTTGATTATCTATTAAATAAATCCGGGATTGAATTTTTGAAGAATGCCTGTCAACTGTTTCCCAGCCAACTGCACTTAATTGCCCTGTTAAGGGATTTTTAACTGCATGAATGATAATAGCATAGGATATATTATCAGGATAAAGCCTTGTCTTTTTTTTATTTAAATATATTCGGTTGTCAATAAATGCTCTGCACTGCCCAAATAGTTTAACAGCTTGTTCTGATGATAATGAATGATCCCTCCCATGATTTTTGACTTTATTCATGTCTTTATTCATGTTTGGGAAGTTCATATCAAGTGATGGTGATATGTTTTCCAGGGCTTTGCAGGTTTTTGTAATAGTGTTACAACCTATTTGCCGCAGCTTTAATAATTCACCCTGGCTTAAGCCTGGTAAAAACTGGATATCCTCATGTTCAAGAGTGTTTTGATAACAAAGGGAAAAGAGGTCACATGATACACAATGGGGTTGAAGTCTGCCCATGGTTTCAGGCTTACTATCTACAATAATGGCATGGAGGGTTTCAAACATAATGGGAAAAGCTGTTAGATAAGGTTTAAGATCAAATCTGTCTCTTTTATATAAAGAATCAGGGTTTCGGGTTAAAAGGAAACCAGTAGCTGCAAGTTTAATTGGCAATTGGTGGGTTGCAATGATATTTTTTAACAACAGAGCATAAAAGGCAACCTGCCATTTATGGTGGTATCGGGGTGATAAGCTGCTTTTAGTATCTCCTGCCTCTATGATGATCCGGGGTTTTATGTGTTTATTTTCACTTGTATTGTTATGGGATTTTGTTTTTGACAATACAAGAAGATCAGGAATGCCGAGAGGAGTGATATTAACTCTGCCATGCTCTAAAACTGTATCTTTGAGCATACATTGGGAGAGAAAAACAGAACTTTTTGTATCACTGTTGTCGACCATAAGTTTTTGAATCACTGTTTTTAAAGTTTTTAAAAAAGTTTTAAACCGTGAGTCAAAAGAACCTGTGGTTTTCATGAAAATGATATTTTGACCCTGTTTTTTAAGGTTGTTTAATACCTGTGCTTCATGTCTGACTCCTTTTTTCATGATTTGTGTTTTTAATTTGTCGCTTTTTAATTTTTTATCTAATTCAGTTTTTGTTAATGCGGCATTGTCCAGTAGAGGAGGGTCAAGTTGGAAAAAATTAAAAGCAAATCGTTTTTTACACTGTTCATGAAAAAAATAATCACTGATCATGGTGGCAGTAAGGGTATACTCTTTTTTTTGAAAATCATGAAGGTCAGGACTAAAACCTTTAAGCTTAAGCTTTTTAGAGGATTCATGGTGATTTGTGCCTGCTGGCATCCCAGTGACTTTGTGCTTTAATTCTTGTAATATAGAACTTCCCGGGATGATATTAATGAGTTTAGGTTCTTGAGCTTCTTTAAAAGCGTGTTCTCTATTCATAATGCTGGTAATATTACCTGATATAATCTCAGAAGTGTGAGTCAGACAACACTGGAAAAAGTCCAAGATTCTTGGGTCATAAAGAAAATCAGTTAATTCCTGAATGATCAGAGCTTTAGGAAGAGTTTTGCAAAACAGATTTAAGGCAAGAATAGAAGATAGAATCTTAAAGTGTTTTTTAACCCAGACTTGCAAAGACTCAAGATCTACAGGCAGGTTTAACTCCTCAAATTTTATCCACAAAGAGCATTCTATCCCAATTTCATTGGAGATAATTAAAAGATCATCATCTGAAATTTTTTCTCTTATTGCCCACTCTATTATGAGATTGCCAACAGCACCTATAAACGTAAGGTAGTGATATGAAGTGTTTGGGCTTGATATAACTTCAATTCTGTTTTTTAAGACAACTCTGTTTTGATATAAAGCCAGACTGTTTTTCACAAGTTTTTTTGTTCTTTTAAAAAGACAATCAAAGTTTTCTATCTGCCTGTTTTTAATTGTATTGGTTTCAGTGGTACAGGTTTTAAAAATGTTTTTCATTGCCTGTGCAACTTCAAAGGAGACAAGGGCACCCATGCCAATCCAGGCAAGTTGTTTTTCATCT
>JAOZRI010000211.1 GCA_029940235.1 Desulfobacula sp.
TCTGAAGTTTTTACCCAGGGGCGGACAACAAAATTGACGCTGCTGTCGCCAAGTTCTGAAACAGCAATATTGTATGCTGGATTTTCAAGCACTCTTGTTTCATTTTTAATAATTGTTTCAAGAACATTTTTTGCTTTGAGAATATCATCATCATAGCCAATACCAACTATCAGGTCAACTCTGCGTGTATCATTTGCTGTAACATTTGTAATGACGCCGGTGGTAATATTTGCATTGGGTACAATATGCTTTTTGTTATCAACGGAATTGATGGTGGTATTAAAAATATCAACACTTTGAACGGTTCCTGCAACACCGCCCACATCCACAAAGTCACCGACTCTATAGGGACGGAACATTATGAGCATGACACCCGAGGCAAAATTTGAAAGTGAATCCTTGAGTGCAAGGCCCACAGCAAGACCTGCGGCACCAATAATGGTGAGAAAAGATGTGGTGTTTATACCCAGTTGCCCTGCCACTGCAATCAGTACCATGATTAAAAGTGTGTAATATACAATGCTGTCTAAAAATCGTATCAGGGTAATATCAACCTTATTTTTTTCTAAAAGTTTTGTCAGCAGAGTTGTTATTTTGCGGCAGAGCCATTTTCCAATAATAAAAATTAATACAGCTGCCACAATTTTAATTGAATAAGTGGTCAACCATAATGTGATTGTATCCATGAGTTGCTCTATGTTAATGTTCATCTGTTTTCTCCCTCTGTTTTTTTATTCTATAGGTTATTTAATTTTGAAGTCGTTTAATTTTGCGATATTAATATGGCAGCGACAAAAGGTCAAATGTAAAATATGGCGGTTAGTATCTTAACTCCTTAGATATTCTATCAAAAAAATAAGAAAAAGTTATCAGTGTTCAGTGTTCAGTTATCAGCATACTGACAACTGATAACTGATAACTTGCGGGTTTCCCGCTTTAGTTCAAGTAAGTTTTTTGGTAAACAGTTGTGATATCAGCATGCCGGCAAACATTAGTGTGCACCCGAAAATACCGCGGCCAGACAGGACTTCGTTTAAAATTATCCAGCCGCCAAAGGCTGCAACAACGGCTTCAAGACTCAGTATGATTGCAGCGTGGGAGGCAAGGCTGTTTTTTTGTCCATATATCTGTAAAGAGTAGGCTATTCCAACAGAGAATACACCACCATATATCAAAGGGATAGTAACACTTAAAATATCTGAAATAATAAATGTTTCAAAGATGCCTGCAACAATCAGGCTTAGAATTGAGCAGACAACGCACTGGAATAGTGACAGCCAGGTTGTGCTGAATCTATTGGTCATTTTTCCAATGATAATTAGATGAAAGGCAAAGCAGATACCTGACAATAGAACAAGAACATCACCTCTGTTTATATCCATATTTTTGGTTACACTTAATAAATACATGCCAATGCAGGCAAGAATCGCCCCAAACCATGTGGCATTACTGGTCCTGCCTTGTTTGAATAAAAAGGCGAAAATAGGGACAAAGACAACATAAAGCCCGGTGATAAAACCAGCTTTACCTGCTGTTGTATAGACCAGACCCACCTGTTGCAAAGAGATGGCAAAAAAAAGAACAATGCCTGCAATGGTACCTGACCTTATTAGACCGGTATTGTTTTCCCAGGAGGTTGACTTGCGTGTTAAAAAGATAACAGGCAGCAAAGAGAGGCTTCCCAGGGCAAAACGAAGGCCATTGAAAGTAAAAGGCCCCACATACTCCATTCCTAATCTCTGGGCAACAAAGGCAAGCCCCCAGATAGTTGCAGTAATGATTAAAATTAAATCTGATTTTAAAGAGCCAAGGTTCATATGATTTACAAAAGTGTGTTTAAAAAATCTTTATGTTAAAAAAAAAATCTTTATGTTAAAAAAGAACCTGTTTTAATCTTTAAATATAAGGCGCGTCAAGAAAATAAAATGGAAACAGATGAAAAAAATATAAATTTAATGGCAGGACAGCGCTTAATGCTTGGATTTGACGGTATTGAGCTTAATGATGATTTAAGATATATCATCAGTCAAATTAAAGCCTGTGGAATTATACTTTTTAAAAGAAATATCAAAACCCCAAAACAGGTAGCTGAGCTTTGCAGCAAGTGCCAGAAATATGCAGAAGAATGCAAGCTTCCACCTCTGATTATTGCTGTTGACCAGGAAGGCGGCACGGTTGCAAGACTTAAAGAACCTTTTACCATATTCAAGGGCAACCCTTTTATTGAGTCTGTTGATGATGCCAAAAATTTTGCCTCAATAACAGCAGATGAATTAAAAGAAGTTGGAATCAATATGAATTTTGCACCGGTTCTCGATGTTATCCCTGATGGTGTGGACAGCATAATGAAAGCAAGAGCATTTAAAGGTGATGCGCAACAGGTATCAAAGCTTGGTATAAAAGTAATTCTCGGTCTGCAGAAAAAAAAAGTAATGGCTGTGGCAAAGCATTTTCCAGGAATTGGCAGAACAATTAAAGATTCCCATTTTCATCTCCCAGTTTTAAACTATGATCTTAAAACCCTTGAACAGTCAGACATAAAGCCTTTTAAGGATGCAATTGTCTGTGATGTCACAGGAATAATGCTCTCCCATATCTCATATCCAAAGCTTGATAATAAATGGCAGGCAAGTTTGTCACCTGCCATTGCCAAAGACTTGCTGCGCAATCAAATTGGTTTTAATGGTCTTGTCATGACCGATGATCTTGACATGAAAGCCATAAAACATGACATGAAAACTTGTATTCGCCAGATTCTAAGGTCAGATATTGATCTTGCCCTTATCTGCCATAAGGGGCCGGATATTGATACAGCCTTTAATGAACTGACAAGGCAGATTAATCAAAATGAAAATTTTTATCAAGCTTGTGAACAATCTTTCCAGAGAGTATTAAAATATAAGAAAAAATATCTTTCAGACTAAAGAAATTTATATCTGTTTGAAATTATGTTTTCGGATAAAGGCTTGTCCAGATACAAGGCGCAAAACATTTTGCAACCGGAGTGTACTAATGTACATGAGGATTGAAAAATGTTGCAGCAATAAAGTAGATGGGCAAGATTTTATTTGAAAATCAATCTATTTTGGATTTGGAGAACACATCATGGTCAAGCTTGCAAAGAGAGCCCTGCTGAATCATGGTATAACCCCTTGCAGCAATCATTGCAGCATTATCCCCGCAAAGTTCCACAGGAGGAGAAAAAAGTTTAATATCTTTATTTGCAGCTTTTTTTGATAGTTTTTTAACAAAGGTCTGATTGGCAGACACACCGCCCGAGACACCAATGGCATTACAATTTTTATATAGAGCCGCATTAATTAATTTTTGTGATAATACATCAATAACAGCTTCTTGAAACGAAGCTGCGATTTGGGCCTGATCTTCTCTGCAGGTTATGGGGTTATTATGGATGTAACGTCCCACCGAGGATTTAAGACCGCTGAAACTGAAATCAAAACTGTTTTTTTCAAGCATGGTTCTGGGAAATTTGATCACATCAGGATCTTCTGTCTTTGCAAGGCTTTCAATTACAGGGCCGCCAGGATATCCCAGATCAAGCATTTTAGCTACTTTATCAAAGGCTTCTCCTGCTGCATCATCACGGGTTTGTCCCATGAGTTCAAAATTATTATATGAAGTTACATAATAAATATTGGTGTGCCCTCCTGATACCACAAGGGCAATAAAGGGGAATTGAGGTTTGTTATCCATGAGAAACAGTGAGTAGATATGCGCCTCAAGATGATTGACACCGGCAAAAGGAAGATTACTTGCAAAGGCAAATGATTTGGCAAATGAAAATCCCACAAGAAGGGCACCAATGAGTCCTGGACCTCTTGTTGCAGCGATGCCGTCAATATCTTTAACTGTGATATTAGCTTTTTTTATTGCCTCATCCACCACCGGAGTGATGGCTTCAATATGCATGCGTGATGCAAGTTCAGGTACAACCCCGCCATATTTATGATGCACATCAACCTGGGAGGCAACTATGGAAGATAAAATTTTTGTTCCATCCTGAACAATGGAAGCAGCTGTTTCATCGCAGGATGATTCAATTCCAAGAATAATCATTATGAGATCTTTGAATAATGCAAAAGCCTATGGAAAGTTTATTGACTGGTCTAAACCCACTGGGTCTGTGCTTCATTATTCTCTCGTGATTTTATTTCACCGATAAAATATGCATCCTGATGCATTGCACCGAGCCTGTCCATGACTTCCTGGGCAGAATCTTCAGGCACTACAAGCACCATGCCAATACCATTGTTAAATGTTCTCTGCATCTCAGAATCCGGGACTGAGCCCTCTTTTTGCAGTATTCTAAAGACAGGTGGGATTTCCCAGGCATCTTTGTGAATAATTGCTTTACATGCTTTGGGAATTACCCGGATGATATTTTCATTAATCCCGCCGCCGGTTATATGCACAATGCCATGAACAGTCAGATCCCTTAATATACTTAAAATGGTTGGAACATAGATGATTGTCGGTTTTAAGAGTTCTTCTCCAAGGGTTGATCCAAGGTCATCAAGTTGAGTATTGACATCATATTTGCATTTATCAAAAAAGATTTTTCTTACAAGG
>JAOZRI010000212.1:0-349 GCA_029940235.1 Desulfobacula sp.
AATGGATTTCGTGCCGGCACATTCTACCCCTGGAACAGTGATCCAATTCCCGTTGAAATTGATCCGGAAACAAACTGGAGCTATGAGGCAGGGATCAAAACAGACTGGCTTGACCGACGTCTGCGTATAAATGCCACAGGTTTTATAAGCTTTTATGATGATATGCAGGTATCCATGATTGTAATAGATCCTGCCACCGGCCTTCCCCTTACAGGGATTCAAAATGCAGCTTCCGCCAGGATCAGCGGCGCTGAACTTGAAGTGACAGCAAGACCATTTAAGGCTTTGACTCTAAATCTAACTGCAGGTTATCTTGATGCCAGATTTGACAACTTTTCAAATGCCATTG
>JAOZRI010000212.1:359-1408 GCA_029940235.1 Desulfobacula sp.
ATCTTTCAGGGAACAGACTGCCTTTTTCAACGAAATGGCAGGGGGCTTTCGGTGTCCAGTATATTTTTGATTTTGGAAAATCTGGTTTATTGACCATCCGCGGCGATATTACCTGGATGGGCAATGTATATTTTAACCATTACAATGACAAACTCCTCTCCCGGGATTCACTCACGCTTGTCAACGCATTTGTGCGGTATGAAAGTAAAAACTCCTTGCTCAGTGTGGAAGCCTATGGCAAAAACCTGACAGATGAAAAGTATTATAGCTCTCTTGGTCGTCTTGGCGGCAGAGATGAGATGGATTTGACCGGTGATACTGCACTGCCTGCCACTTATGGATTTCGACTTATATTCAGGTTTTAAAAAAATATTTTTCAAGTACAAAGCAACACCCAACCTGTTACCATGGTCTTTTCCCAGCAAATTTTGAACAAATTATTAAATTAAAATCATTTTTCCCAATCAGTCTGCGTTTTTTTTCTTATTGCACGTTTATATATAATAAGACGAGTCATGCTTGATTGTATCAATGCTCATCTGAAAATATAAAAAATTTTCAGATCAATTTAGTATGGGGTTAATGCATAACCTTTCATACAAAGGAATAAAGGGCAAAATACATCAGTATATTTTATTATTATTGTTTTATTTTTTAAAAGGAGAAAATATGACTGAAAAAAATTGTAACCAGATAAAATGTCATTATTTACGACATTTTCTTTTGGCTCTAACATGCCTGATGCTTTTATTTGGCACCAATGTTTTTGCTGCAGACGACACTTCGGGTGACTACACGCTCGAAGACACAACAGTCACAGCCACCAAAACAGGTGAAACAAATCTTCAGGAAACACCCATGGCAATTACTGCTTTTGATGCAGAAGCCCTTAAGACCACTAACAGCCTTGATCTGGTTGATCTTGCTGCCTTTGCACCCAATACCAATGTGTGGACAGATGGCGGTCGTCAGAACTATTACATCCGTGGTGTCGGCAACGACGACAACTCTTACCTCCAGGAACCCAATGTCGGAATCTATATAGACGG
>JAOZRI010000212.1:1418-3919 GCA_029940235.1 Desulfobacula sp.
GTTTATATGGAAAAAGGAATGGGAGCATTTTCAGATTTCATCGATGTTGAACGGGTTGAGATACTTCGAGGACCCCAGGGCACTCTGTATGGCAGGAACAGCACTGGAGGCGCCATTAATATTATCACAAAAAAACCCACTGATGAATTTGAGGCAAATCTGGCCCAGGAATATGGATCATTTTCAAAATTCAGGACAGACGTCTCTGTGGCAGGCCCCCTTGTAAAAGACAAACTCCTTGGAAGGCTTACATTTTCAAGATCAACTTATGACGGTCACTATGATATTGTTGCAGGTCCGGATAAACAGGATAATGAAGAGTATTCAGCCCGTGGTACATTTGACTGGCAGGCAGCAGACAACATTGAAGTTACATTGCGGGCAAACTATTCCGATCTTGATTATTATACACCGGCAGGCAAAGCTCTGGCGAATGGGAGTCTGACTGAGGGAGGATGGCTGGGAATAACAGCAGCTGAGTTAGCTTTAATAGGAGGTACTACTCCAGGCACATATGAGGTACCATCTGGATTCCATGATATAAAATTAAGTGAAGAGTACCATAATTCCTATAAGATTGGGGGTATTTCAGCTACAGTTAAAGTGGAAACTCCTTCCAAAATTAATGTAACATCAATTACTGCCTATCAGTATTCAGATTCCGATTCTGATGTTGACGATGACGGCATGGATATAAGTCTTCTACATAATGAATCTTCAGTGGATGATACTGCTTTTTCCCAGGAGTTTCAGCTGGACGGATCATCTGGAAAGCTTCACTGGGTGGCTGGTCTTTTTTACTATCATACAACTTCAGATACAGAGCTTTATGCAACAACCCCTGCGGCTGATGCTCTTCATCCACCAGGAGAGATAGATCAATTTACAATGGAGGTTGAATACACAACAGATGCCTATGCCGCTTATGGATCCATTGGCTATAATTTGACCGATAGTTTTAAACTGTCTGCCGGCCTTCGCTACAGCTATGAGGAAAAAGAGGCATCATCAATTATTTTTGGAACCTCTGTTTTTGCACCACCTGATCCATATACTGAATATGATGGAGACTGGGATGGATTTACACCCAAAGTCATGGCAGAATGGATACCGTCAGATGATCTAATGGTTTATGGTTCTGTTGCAACTGGTTTCAGGGCAGGCTCTTTTTACCCATGGAATCCTGACGAAATAGGACCGGAAATTGAACCAGAGACCAATACCAGCTTTGAAATTGGTATTAAATCTGACTTTTTAAACAATCGTGTAAGGGTGAATGCATCTGCATTCTACAGTATGTACGAAGATATGCAGGTAGGTATTATTGTTATACCCCCGGGAGGTGCTGCTCCATTAACAGGCCGTCAGAATGCAGCCACAGCCAATATATATGGATTTGAGACAGAAATAGTTGCAAGACCTGTAAAGGCTCTTACCTTAAATGCTGTCTTTGGCTATATGAATGCTGAATATGATGATTTTAAAGATGCCATGGATATCCTTGGCAACCCTGAAGACATGAGCGGCAACAGATTGCCTTATACTTCTGAATTCCAGGCAGCTCTGGGTGCACAATATGTATTTGATCTTAATACAAATGGATTTATCACCCTGCGCGCTGATTACAACTGGCGCAGTGACATGTATTTCCTCTATAGCAATGATCCTCACGCCAAACAGGATTCCGTAGGCACTGTTAACATGTTTTTGCGGTGGGAAAGTCCAAAGGCTGCCTGGAGTCTTGAACTCTTTGCAAAAAACCTGACTGATGAGGAGTATTATAATGGTCTGTTTGTAGGTAACCCTGCTGGACAACCTTCTGCTCTTTTTGGAACACCAAGTACTGAGGACGATGCATGGGGAGATACTGCTCTACCAAGAACATTGGGAATAAGACTCAGTTACAACTTTTAATATTCGCTTAATATAAGAAGAAATTAATACTTATTACAGGGTCTGGTTCAATCACAGACCCTGTTTATTATTAATCATACAAATACACAGAGAGACAATGTTACACCTCTTTGTTTTTTTTTGCCTTATTGAGTAAAAAGAGAAATTTTATGAAAATTAAAGATCTGTTTGAAATTGGAATACTTTCCCAGACACAAATATCAGACAACGGACATTGGATAGCTTATGGTTATCGTAAGCCCATACTTGAAGAAAATCGGCACGATACCACCATATTTTATGTTTCTACAAATGGCGGAAAGCCCCTGCGAGTTATGCCTGAAAACAAACCGGCATTTGCTCCAAAGTGGATGCCGGGCAAAGAAATTTTAAGCTTTATTTCCATTGATGACAATGGAATGTCACAGGTTTTCACACTTGATCCAAAAACATCTAAGACAAAACAAATTACTGAGCTGGAACAGACAATTGTCGGTTTTGCATGGGCACCTCAAAATGATCGCCTCGCACTTATATTAAAAGATATCAAGGCCCCTGATGAATGGTGGGAAGGAATAACACCACCCTTTGTGATTGACCGCCAGCAG
>JAOZRI010000212.1:3929-4546 GCA_029940235.1 Desulfobacula sp.
GAGGATGGTGTGGGTTATCTGGATCACACCCGCACCCATGTTTATATACTAAACCTTGAAGATAATTCCCTGCAACAGGTTACAGATGGTGATTATGATGACAATCTTGTAAACTGGTCGCCCGATGGGAAATTTTTAACCTTTCAAAGCAACCGAACAGACAATCCTGATGGCAATGGCTGTGAAGATATCTGGATTGTGGAAGTAGATCACAAGAACCATGAGCTTATAAATATATCCATAAGTGATGACATGGATATGATGCCTTTTTTCAATCCTGACGGCCGTTACATTGCATATACAACCTATGAAGAGCCTGAACACTTTTATTTTTCCCTGAGAAAAACAGCTCTTTATGATCGTAAGACAAAAAAAACACACATTATTCCTTCAGGCCATGACCGAAGTGTGCATCAGCCAGGCTTTTCTCCTGATGGTGCATGGATTTATTATCTGTATGAAGACCGGGGAGCTTATAATCTTGCCAGAACATCCCTTGCAAGCTATGAACATGAAATGGTCACAAATGAGAAACATTTTATTTTTGGCTACTCCATTAGTACTGATAACAAGATTGCATTGCAGATAGGCAACTGGGACACTCCCGGAGAATACTG
>JAOZRI010000213.1 GCA_029940235.1 Desulfobacula sp.
GAGCTGGCACAGCATTTGAAACCTGGTGGAGTGTTTGGCCTCTGGGCAGATGGTTTTCCTGATGACTCTTTTACCAAGCTTCTGGGCAGGGTGTTTGAAAGTGCTGACTCACACACCATTGAGTTTGATAATCCTTTAACCGGTGGTTCGTCTGAAGGTGCTGTTTACGTGGCACGAGTGAGCCTGTAATGAAAGGTGTATATCTATTGTAATGGGGCCTTTATAAAAGCCTTCTGATTTCAATAGCTCTTGATTCTTTTTCTGCATCTGTCAACCCGTTCCAGGGAACATCAAAAAAAATGTCAAAAGAATTATGGTTATCCTCCAGCTCAAGATCCAACCATGACATGGCATTAAAATCGCCAGAGGTATCTTCCTTTTCTGCACTGTTTGCAGATTTCCTGATATATTCCATTAAACTTGCCTTTTTTTCTTTTTTATCCTTTTTTATTTTAACATCTTTAGCAAGTTTAAACATAGATGAAAATTTCATTACTTCACTATTATCTTCATTAAATACCGTTGCTACTCCTTGGATTTTTCTATTTTCTAAGAGTTCTATTTTTGCTTTTGCTGTAAGGATACCCTTTGTAACAGGAGCAAGGAATTCAGAGTTTAATGAAATTGTTCCAAAACGACTGTTTGGAGGAATAATACTTTTAACTGCCATGGCCACTGCTGTATCAGCCAGAGTAACTATTGCACCACCGTGAGCTAATCCTTTACCTTGTGCTAACTGAAAAACAAATGGCATGGTTAAATTAGAACAGCCATTTTGGGCTTTAATAATTTTGATATTAAGAAGTTTTTCAAAAGGAGCACAGCTTATCCATTCTTCAAGTTTAACTTCATGTGGGCCAGTAAATAAGGGTTCTTTTTCTTTTTTCATATTGATATCATTTCCATATTGTTACTAAATGTTGCTTTTTCAATGTTTTAGAAAAGCAGAGCCTGGAGTTGTGCAGTGAATTTGATAATTGTAAAGGATTTTTATACATAAATTAGATAAACTTTAAGATTTTTTGTTTTTCCATGGGGTTAAATTCTCCTGAATCTGTAGATACATAGATTCCCTGGGTTCTTAATATAGAGGTTCTTGTGGATATGCAGGCACCAAACAGAAGGTTTAAAGCTATCTCAGCCGTTTTCCGGTTTTCATGGCTTTCCAGAAAGCTGTTTTTTACCCACTGGTTAAATGCACCAATTGCAGGGCCGCACCAGATTTGATAATCCATTTTTCGTTTGACATCACCCTGTATGGCCCATTTTGATGAAAGCCCAAGATATGATCTAAAAACCAATGCCATTTTATGTTTTGGATCATTATGTGCTTTTTCAATTTCCTTGAGATTGTTTGTTCTCTTGAAAAAGTCCCTGGTTGAATTCCAGGTATCGGTAAAGCTTGCCTGTAAAAATTTTGTTTCAATCTCTTTTTTTGATTTTGTATCTATTTCATCAAAACTATTAAAGGTCTGATAAAACTTATAAAGTTTTTCAGCTCGTACCGGAAACATGGTTCCTCTTTTTAATACCTGTACCCTGGCACCGATTTCAAACATATCAGCTGCAGGTGCCATTGCTACATCAGCCTGCTGTGCCTGACAAAGCATTTTTTTAACATCTTCACAGATTCCTGCCTCAACACAGGATTGATTAATGGATCCTGTCAATATGTAGGAAGCTCCCATTAAAAAGGCTGCAGCAGCAGACTGCGGAGTTGCAATTCCTCCTGCAAGCCCTACACATAAAGGTTCAGGAAATTTGAATTTTTCCATGAATTCATTTTTAAGTGCGAGCATGGTTGGTAGCAGGGTCAGGGCAGGGCGGTTATCAGTGTGGCCGCCGGAATCTGCTTCTGCAGTAAGATCTTGAGCCATGGGAATGCTTTGGGATAGAACAGCTTCTTTTTTTGTAATCAGGCCTTTTGCAAGAAGAATGTTCACAAGTTTGACAGGCGGAGGTGAAAAAAACTGGCTTGCAATTTCAACTCTTGATACTTTGGCTATGATATTATTGGGAGTAACAACCAAGCCGGCATTATTTTTATGAATACCCTTAATCCGATAATAGACCAGGGCAGGAGTCATGCGCATGAAAGCTGCTGCACTTATAAGCCTGATATTGTGTTTTAAATAGAGTTCAACCGTAGCCATCTCATGATCATGGTCTCCAAGAGAGTGGATTAGATTAAATCCAAAAGATTTATCAGGTAAACTATTTTTCAGATCAATGATATTCTCTTCAATTTTTTTAAGGGAGAGACCACCTGCACCAAGGAAACCCATCATACCATTTTGAGCCATGGTTTTTACAATTGCAGCAGATGTGATTCCATTTGCCATGGCTCCTGCAATATATGGATATTTTATGGAATGCCTTTTTTTAAAGTTGTCATCCCCAAGGCTTTGTGGTGTAACAGCAGGAACAAATGCTTTGATTTTCAAAAAAGAGTCCCGGGTAAAATTTTTTATAAAAAAATCATTATCCTTTGAGATAAAATTAAGACCGTTACTGTTTTGAATGGCAAAAAAAGGTTTTTTTACCTGCATCAAGATATCTTTTAATTGTGTTGACTCTTCCATGATTTTGTTAAATATCTCTCTAAATTAAATATTATTTTAAGGTTTTCATGCTGGTTCTATAAAGCTGCGACCACGAATAATAGCACAAAAGAAATTTAAGAAGCAACATGGAATTTTTAATTGATCAATTAATTACGAGGGTGGAATTTTTCATGCATTTTCATTAAATATTCCCTTGAAATATGGGTATATATCTGTGTGGTTGAGATATCTGAGTGGCCAAGCATGGTTTGAACGGATCTTAAGTCAGCACCTCCTTCGAGAAGATGTGTGGCAAAGGAGTGACGTAGGGTGTGCGGTGTGATATTTCTGGCAAGATTGGCAAGAAGAGCATATTTTTTAATAATTTTCCAGAAAGACTGCCTTGTCATGGGTTTTCCTGCCCTTGCAATAAACAGGTATGAAGATGTGATTTTTTTTAAAAGAGAAGAACGTCCCTCTTTAATCCATTTGTGATTAATTGTCCTTGCCTTGGAACCTATTGGTATGACTCTCTCTTTTGATCCTTTTCCCATTACACGTATGTAGTTGGCATCAAGATTTATATCCTGAAGACGTATGGAGATAAGTTCGGATACCCTTAACCCTGCACCATACATAAGTTCCATCATTGCACAGTTTCTCAAATCCCTAGGTTTGGAGATGTCAGGAGCATCAAGGAGGTTTTCAACCTCTTGAACGCTCATTATCTTTGGCAGAGCAAGCCCGATTTTAGGAATATCCACATTTTTTACAGGATTGGTTGAAACATCTTTTTCATTAATTAAAAACTTATATAATCCCCGCACAGTGATTAAATGCCTTGCCCTTGATTTGGCTGCAAGCCCATTTTTAGTAAGGTCTATCAACCATGCAAGGATGACAGCACTGTCAACAGCATTTAAGTCATTGATTTTATTGTTTTCAAGAAATGTGATGTACTGGACAAGATCTGCGGAATAGGATTCGACACTATTGTTGGATAATCCCTTTTCAATAATTAGAAAATCAAGATATTTTTGGGTTAATTCATCCATTGGTTTACACATTTTAAATCAGGCATAGTGTATTCAAATCTCTCGTATTGTACACTATAAATCTTAAATATCACTCCCATACCTAAAATTTTAATCTTAAATTATAAAAAAATTTCTGAAATACATCTAAAGCCAATAGTATTTGACGTGAACCCGGGTTTAAATAAGGTTCTTGAACTGATGGTTACATCATCTCTGGCATTCCATGCAGCGCCTTTTGCAACACAGTATTTAATATTTTTTGCTGATTTAAAGGGTGGGGTTTCCATGTCAGATGTCCACTCCATGACATTGCCCAGCATATCAATAATTTTAAATTCATTTGCAAAGGCATCATAATCATCAACTGAGCTTGTGTCTGACAGTCCGCTTTGCTCCAGATTTAAAGCTTTTGGATTAAATTCATTGCCCCAGGGGTATTTATATCCTAAGTCTGTCCTTGCAGCAGATTCCCACTCAGTTTCTGTGGGAAGACGTCTTCCAATCCAGGATGCAAACATAAAAGCATCATCTACACTTATCTGTACAACCGGATGATTTCTTTTACCATGAAGTGATGAATCAGGGCCAGTTGGCTGGTGCCAGCACGCACCTTTTACATCTTTTGAACCTGAATTTTTATTCCAGGTTGATTCTTTAGAACCTTTTTTAAATCTTGAGTAATAAACCCTGCCAAACCCTTTCTTTTCCGCACTTGTAATATATCCTGTTTCTTCAATAAATATTTCAAAGAGAGAATTTATTACAGGATATATTCCCATATAAACTTCAGGCATATCAAACTGCTGTAATTCCAGAGTGGATTTAAGCCCTTTTTTTGTTCCCACAGTATAAAGGCCTTCAGGAACTTTGGTATATCTATTATATTTTCTTTCTCTCTCACCAAGTGTTTTATCAAACTGTTCTGAAAGCTCTCTTTTTTCCCTGAATTCTTCAAGAGCTTTTA
>JAOZRI010000214.1 GCA_029940235.1 Desulfobacula sp.
TCTGTGGCAGTGGCTTCCCAAAGGCCCTGTTTTATATTCTGTATCATCTCTTTAATAATTACTCCCTGCTTTCAAACTTTTGAGCCAGTTGTTCCAATCCTTTTCGTAGTGGTGCTTCAATGACCTTTTTTAAAATTATACCTAAAAAAGGAAAAGAGAATTTTGGTTCAAAATAGATTGTATAGTTAAGCCTGGTTTTGCCCTGCTCATTCTCAAATTTCATTTTTCCTTTGTGGTTTTTAATGGGGCTGCCTTTGCTTACTACATACTCCATAAGCTTATTTGGCTCTAATGTAATTACAGTCTCTTCAAAGGCTGGAACAAAAGCAGCTTTGACCCGCCGGACTGACCCAACTCCATTTTTATTGTCACCCTGGCCATTAACAATTCGTTCCATATTTGTATTTATCACCTCTCCAAAAGCCTCATGGTCAGTCAGAATGTTGAAAATTGTATCCACAGGTGCATTAAACAGTTGTTTTATTTTAATATATTGCTTGCCCACGTCTCTGGCCTCCTTAAAAAAAATTAAAAGATAGCACTTTCTAAAATATTTTAGTACATATATTTTTGTCCAATGTAAGATTGAAACTGACAAACCAAAACAGTTGGGGAGATGGATTGCAATGCGAAAACATAATGGGAAGCAGCTATACGGAATTGGGAAAATCCTTGCAACATTAAAAATGGGTATGCATAAAGAGCTTAAAAAATTATCAATCAGGAAAAAGCTCGCATTAAATTATGTTTCAAAGGAGAGCAAGCTCACTAAAATCAAAGATAAAATATATACCAATACATTTACACCATACTACCCTTCTCTGGCCTATGACCGTTTTCTCAAGGGTGTGATTTCATTGAGTTCAGGACAACCTCTGCCAGTTGTAACTAATTTTGCAATAACCCCACAGTGTCCCTGTAACTGCTGGCATTGTTCATTTTCTGACCGGTCAAAAAAAGATATTCTATCTCTGGAGCAGTTAAAAAAAGCCATATCTGATGTCCAGGATTTAGGTGCAAGTGTGATTGGTCTTACAGGAGGAGAACCATTATTGAGAGATGATCTTGAAGATATAATCGCATCCATTGATAAAAGATCCATGCCTGTTTTTTTTACAACTGGCTATAAACTTACCAAAAAAAGAGTTAAAAGCCTGAAACAGGCAGGGCTAAAAATTCCGGTTATCAGTCTTGATCATTACAAAGCTGAAATCCATGATAAAGGTCGCCAGAAAGAGGGGATTTTTGACCATGCTTTAAATGCCATCAAGCTATTTCAAGATGAGGGTTTTTATGTGGCAGTTTCATTTGTGCCTGATAAGCCCCTTGTCAGTGACCGAAAAGAGATCTTTAAAGTTATAGAGTTTTTTAAGAATATTGGGATTAATGATATGAGACTGACATCACCAATCCTGAGTGGAAAGCTGACGGCCAGACCTGAAGAGAGATTGTCTGAAGAGAATATAAAGACTATTTTTGAAATCCAGAAAAAGTGTACAAAAACCAAAGGTTATCCTGGTGTTTTTGCCTATGATTTTTTTGAAAGTGAAAAATACTATGGATGTGGAGCAGGTTTTAATTATATGTTTATAGATTCTCAAGGGAATGTCTGCCCCTGTGATTTTACCATGCTCTCTTTTGGCAATATTCTTGACAGATCAATTAAGGAGATATGGGAGGAGACAAGTAAACATTTTTGTACCCCGGGCCCTGCATGCTATGCCAATATCAGCAATGATGTAATTTTTTCAAAAAAACAGGCAGAGTGGCCATTAAAAAAAGAGGCGACCCTTGAAATTTTGGATGAATGCCCCTCTTATAACATGGCAAGGGTACCTGAATTTTATAAAAAGATGGGGTTTCCGGGTGCTAAGCCTCCTGGACGCAAATAAAAAGATCAATCCGGATTCAGCCGGGATGAACAAAACTTACAGAAGCTTGTATCGATATCATGGCCCTGGTATCTGCTTCAAAAATAATTTCATGGAGCCGATGCTGAAAAGCCTAAAACATAATTTCCACCTGGTTTTTGATTAGATCTGCATATGTTTCCCGTTTGCGTATCAGCTTGGCCTGGCCGTTGATGATTAACACCTCCGCCGGTTTTAGCCTTGAGTTGTAATTTGACGACATGGCAAATCCGTAAGCACCGGCATTTTTAATTATTAATATATCACCTGCCCTGACCTCGTTGAGTTCCCGCTCAATTGCAAGGTTGTCTATCTCGCATAAATTTCCTACAATATTATACTTCCTGTTTGGGCCTTTTGGGTTGGAAATATTTTCTATTGAATGATAGGCATTATACATCATGGGCCGGAGCAGATGGTTAAACCCGGTATTGGTTCCCACAAAATCAATCAAGCCATTGGTTTTTAAAACCACTGCCTCTGTAAATAAAAATCCTGCCTCACTCATGATAAAGCGCCCTGGCTCAAACCAGACAGAGATGTTTTTACCGGTTTCATGGCAGAATGCATCATACTCTTTTTTTAGAATAGGACCGACATCTGAAATTTCTATCACCACATCATCTGGTTTGTGCTTGACCATAATACCACCACCAAAATCAATATACTCAAGATGTTCAAATTGTTTAGCGATTTTAAACAGGGTTTTGACCCCTTTTTTAAAGACCCCTTTATTGAGTATGACATGGCTTGAATGCAGATGAAGACCATTGATGCGTAATCTGTATTTTTCAACCAATTTCAGGATGCTATCAAACTGGGTCAGGGAAATTCCAAATTTGGACTGATTATGCCATGCACCTACCTGTTCGTCACTGATATTGTCATAATGCTCTTTATTGGCAGAGGTAAAATCAGGCCCAATTGCTTTTCCGCTCTCTATTTCAGATATCATATTCGGGTTCAGCCTAACACACACAGGATATGAAGATCCGTATTTTTTTCCAAAAGACTCAAGATTCTGGAGATTTTCGATATTAATTGAGACCTTTGAATCAACGGCTGCTTCAATCTCCTTGAAATCCACCACATTGGGCGTAAAAACAATATCTTCTGGATCAAAACCAAGATTCAAGCCCATGCGTACTTCAGGAATTGATACCGTATCCAGGCCAGTGCCCAGGTGTTTCATATATTTTAGAATACTGATATTGGTACATGATTTGACCGCATACATCACCTTATAATTGATCCCGGCAAATGCGGTTTTAAATTTATCCACCTGTTGTTTGATGATATCAGCATCATAGACATATAGCGGTGTGCCAAACTCCTGGCAGATATCATGGGGATCCAGTCCCTGCATTAAAAATGAATTATCTTTTTCCATGGCTTTAAATCTCAATTTTAGGCATTGTTGTTTCTCTTAATATTTCTACACGATTCATCAGTTCCTGCACTCTTTTAAGCTGTTTATGATTACCCTTATATATTAAAGAATATCTTAAATGCCAGGATATCATCCCATGGGCACTCCATTGGATATAATAGGGTAACAATTGCTTTTCCTCCTGTGTCAATGGTCTGATCTTGTTGTATTCCCTTAAAAAGGCATTCATAAGTATGGGATCCATCTGATTGTCAACAAAACAGAATCCGTTTATGGCCATACCGATGTCCATCAATAAATGATCAACACAAGCCTCTTCAAAATCAATGATCGCAACAAGCAAGTTTCCCTGGAAAATGGTATTGTCAGGAAAACAATCCCCATGGATAATTCCCTTTGGCAGATCCCTCTGGACAAACTCTTTTAGAAACAGTGTCTGTTCTTCAAAATAAGTATATATTTTTGTGTACTGCATAGGTGCGGTCTTGAATTGTTCTATCAGGTACATGCAGTCATCCATATTGATCACATTTTTTCGAAGGAATTTATCCCAGTCCGGAAACAGGTTCAAGCGGGCAAGGGCTTTGGCAATTTCGACCACAGTATTAGGGTTCAGCAAAGGTTCATGGCCGTTTTTAAATTCATAGATCATGACCTTGCCATGATCTGTGTCTATTAAATAATCCCCCTTTTTTGAAGCAATCATGTAGGCCGTGGGAAAATCAAACTGTCGAAGCGATATTAGCAGTTTAATCTCCCAGTGGATGAGATCAATATTGGACTGCTGGAGACAAACCCGATAAAGAAAATCGCCCTGGTCAGTTCTGATCTTATAGTTGAGGTTTGCAAATCCACCCGATAGTGGTATGGCACTTTGCAATCCTGAGAGACTAAACTGATCACAACCATCTCTTATTTGGTCAATTTTTAATTCCATCACCTTGTGTATCTACACTTATACAACCTAATTTTCAACCCTGTTTTGGCTGACATCACAATATTCAGAGTCATCATGAAGGTCAGCTGTAATAACATTGCATTCCTTTTGAAATCCTGATCATATTTCTTATTGAGATTCAATCTTTAAATTTTTTGCTTTCTTCCTGCAAAACTATTCCATAGCATTCCCATGAGTCCCATGCCGGTTTCATACTCTTTCCCATTTAAAAACAGGTTTTCCACCTTTAAGGAACGAAGCTCTTCAGGTTCAAGTTTTAAGGGATTCTGGTTTAAAATTA
>JAOZRI010000215.1:0-2276 GCA_029940235.1 Desulfobacula sp.
TCACCTGATCATACATATTAATTACAGGCTCAGCTGTAAGCTTCACACCCACATCTTGATATAAAAAATCATAGGTTGTAGTTCCATCAGTCTGCACCTTACGATTGGATCTCAAGGGCACTTTTTCACCAATTAATATGGATGCTTTTTCAGCACTGCTTATGCGGATCTGGGGTTTGGCAAGAATTCTTGTATCTCCATCTTTTTTAAGCAATTTCAGTGTTGCTGTGGGCAGGGAAAGATATAACTCTTTGCTTGTAATTTTACTGATATCATTAAATGATGCCATACCTGCAAACCCAAAAGCAGTGTTAAAATCAATACCTGAACTTGTTTCACTTACACCAAAAGTAATGGTCTCAGAAATTGAAAGCCCGAGATCTTTCTCTTTTTTCCTTGAAACTTCCATGATTTCAACATTTAAAATAACTTCTGAAGGAGTTCTGTCATTTGCAGCAATAATTCTTGCAGCCATTGCAACATTCTCTTTTTGCCCGCGAATAGTTACAGCATTTAATTTTTCATTGGCAATAATGTTTTTACTTTTTAAGATCTTGGTTAAAATACTCACAGCTTTTTTAGCTTTTAGATATGACAGATAAAACGTTTTGACATATAATTCATCATACTCCTTAGCTTTTGCAGGAGTGTTGGGATAAATCAGCATGGTTTTACGGTTAATCATTTTGGCTTTTAAAGCATTTGTTTTTAAAAGAACATCCAAAAATCTGTCAAACTTAACATCTGTCATAAAAAGTGTGACTTTGCTGGATTTGATATCTTTATCAAAAATAAAATTAATACCTGAAAGCTTGGATAGAATTTCAAATACATTTAATACCGGAGTCTGTTTAAATTTTAAAGATATGGGGGCATTAGATTTTAAATCAAGCCTGTATTCAGGAATATCCTCTACTCTTTTTTTAAATTTTTCAAGTGCCATCACGGCTTCTTCATTATCTGGGTCAAGATCAACAGCCCTGTGAAAAGATTTTTTGGCATCTCCAAAATTTCCGGTTTTTATCTGTTTATTGCCTTTTTTTGTATAATAAAATGACTCTTTTTTCAGTTTGACTTTGTCAACAAGCTCAATAGCCCTGTGATTACTGGAATAAAAAGCAATACTAACCTGAAGTTCTTCTATGGCCTCTCGAAAATATTTTCTCTCAATAAGATCTAAAGCTTTTCTCATATGCTGCAAAGATGCCTTCTGTTTTACATCCCTTAGCTTAAGCTTTAAATCAAGATTTTCAGGATTTTCCTGACATGCCTTATTATAATACTCCACAGCAGCATCAAAATCACTCTCTTTTACAAAATTTTCTGCCATGGTTTTATTAACATTGCTGGCAACACACCCTTGAAATAGAAACACGGCAATTATTAGAATATTTGTGAACAAAACCCGATTATTCATTATTAAACTCCCTCATATCAAGATGTATTGTTTCATTGAGATCCAATGCCCTGATTTTTATATAATTTTCTTGAATATCATCTATTAAGTATTTTCCATCAAGGCGGTCTCCTGTTTTTGCAACCAGTACAAGCTTATTTTTTGATAAAAAAACAGCTTTTATATCTTCACTTTTATATGTCCCGTAAATTTTATATGAACAAAGGTAGTCCCTGATTTGTTGAACAGGGTTGGTTTTAACACTATCTGACTTTTGCCCTTCTTGAATATCTCTCTTGGATAAAACATCAATCTGATGGTTTTTATCAGACTTTTCTGGGGGGTAATAAATTCTGAACAGGTCATTATAAACCGTTGCAGAAATTTTTGACTTATTGAGAAACTTGAAAACAAGATCCTGGGATGGGGATTGCTTTTCATGTGTTATATTTTTTTTGGTTTGTATCTTTATTTTATCGGTCTTTGTTCCATTATAGGTTAGTTGATCCACTGTTTGCTGTTCAAAGGGATTGAGTACACGATACATTATTGAAATTATCAGCAAAAAAACAGCCACAATAAATATAATAAACTTTTTATCTGTTTTATATTTTTTACTTAATTTCATGCTGTCCCTCTTTTGAAAAACACAGCCAGCTCAAATTTGAATTTAATCTTATCTTGATTATCTCCGGAATGAGTATCTTTGACTCTTGTTAAGTAGATCGAATTAAAATAGACAAGGCCAGGCAGATTTAAAATATCAGAAATAAATTTCTTAATTTTAATATAATCGCCTGTAACAGCAATGGTGGTATGATATTTTAATAACTTGGATTGTTTTAATTTTTCAGGCATAAAAACAAGGTTTTTCTCCATG
>JAOZRI010000215.1:2376-4489 GCA_029940235.1 Desulfobacula sp.
TGAAGAGTGATAACTTTTTTATTCTGTTTATTAATCAGATAATATTTTGCAGCAAAATTACATAATATTGCAAGAGCACAGGCAAATATGATTATTTTATATTGTTTGGCCATATAGTGTTGATGTCCTTAGTTCATTGAGACCCATTTTGCTGTTAATTCAAAAATAATCCTTTTATCTTCATTAATCTCCTCCTTGGACAGCTCAATTACAAAATATTTAGACCTGTCCATCTCCATCAGGAATTTGGAGACCTGTGTTACCTGGTTCGAAGCCCCTTTGATAACTATTGTGTTGAGATTTTCATTGAAAAGCAGCTCATTAATATCAATTTTTTCTGGTTTAACCTTTTCAATCTGCGATAACACCTCTATCAGTGGGAACATATTTTTTTCAATAACAGCCTTTAGATAATTCACATCCTGCCTGTGATTTGTATCTTCTTTTGTCACTGATAGTCTCTTTTTATCATGTACTCTTTTTTGCCCAGCTCTTTTGTTGATTTTTTTAAGCCTTGCTTCATAGGTCTGGATTATATTTGTGTTGGCATAATAATCATAAATATTTACCATGGTAAATCCACAGGTGGTAAAGACAAACACAGCAGCAAGTCCAAGGGATATTTTCCCCCATATATTTGTTCTAACAGCAAGATTTATTTTTACTGGTTTCATATTAAATTTCCGTGTATGCCCTTGATCGTATATGAATTCATACTAACAAAGCCTGATTCTACAAATTTTGGGCTGCACCAATGACACTTGTATAAAATGGCAGAGGATTATAGTTATGGTCAAGCTCAAAGCTTTTATCAAAACTTATGAGCTTTTTTTCATCCATTATCGTAAACTCAGCAGCATTAATATCCTGCAATATATACTTTATCTGAATCTGGGATTTTGTATTTGAAGCAATAAAAAAAATTTCAATCTCAAGGTCAGGGTTTTCAATGTTATAATATTGTATTAACAGATCAACGTCATTGACTGCACTTGTTTCATCATTACTTAACAAACCCTTTTTGATCATTTTATAAAAGATAGGGACATTATCGTTAAAGACAAAAAGATTTAAAAAATCATCAAACAAACCAAGATAGGCAACAGTACCCTTTGATGGAAGTATACTGGAATAAAAATTAAACTGGTTTAATCCTGCAGGAGTTAGCATTAAAGGTGAAACACCATATTTTTTAAAAGCCTCTTCATATTGAACGATAATATTTTCCATACCCAGCACAATAAGAAGCACATGAGCATTGTCAGAATTTTTCCCCATCCTCTCCCAGCCAATTCTTAATTCACTGGCAGAAAGTTTTAAAGAGCTTGCAATATCCCATGACACCATCTCATCAATTTTTGAAATCTCTTTTGGCAATGCTTTATAGGTTTTAACAAGGACTTTGACACAGGAATCTGGCAAAGCAACACCAATTTTTTTCACTTTTATTTTTCTGCAGGTTTTCTCCAGGCAGTCATGGAAAGACTCCAGATTAATAATATTTTCTTGTTTAAAGGATGGCTTTAAGGTTTGCGCAGGCATTTTAACATCTGACAATTGTGTGATGGAAAATTTATTCCCTTTTTTAAAGATTACAGCAGATTTAATATTGTCAGATGCCAGCTCGACTCCTGCAAATAATCTTTTTATGGGGAAAAAACTCATCTCAAGTTCCTCTGTTCTCTATGAATGTTACCCTGTTAGCTTCCTCTAAGGTTGTAACGCCTTTGATAACCTCATTAATAGCTGCTTCTCTTAAAAATACGACCCCGTGGTTTAGAGCATGTTTTTTCAAAATAAGGGTAGAAATCCTTTTTATAAACATCTCTCTGATATCTCCATCAAGCTCTACATGCTCAATTATTGCCTTTCGTCCATCATATCCAGTACCCTTGCAATTTTCACACCCATAAGCATCATAAAATGTAATATGTTGAAACTTTTTTGGATTTAAGCCTGACTCAAGAAGAAAATTTTCTGATATTCTCTTTTTTACCTTGCATTTACAAAGCTTTCTTATCAGTCGCTGTGCCACTATGCAATTGAGCGCTGTGACAAGGTTATAGGGTTCTATACCCATGTGGATAAACCTGTTGATAACCTCAAATGATGA
>JAOZRI010000595.1 GCA_029940235.1 Desulfobacula sp.
GCATGGCAGCATTTTACAAGGTGCGGCATGACATTGTCACTGCCCTTGGCAGCTTTTTCAAGAGCTGCAAGGCTTTGGCTCACTTCCTTATCACTCCTTGTTCTTTTAACTTCCTTTAAACTGGCTTTGGATTTTATTGCCCACTCCTCATTGTATTCATGGAGTTCCACATTGGTTTTCTCTTCACTGTTTTCTTCTGCTTCCGGGTTGAGGCCAACTTTTTTGTATTCTCCGGACTGTAGACCTTTTTCATACTCATAGGCCTGGGCAGAGACTTTTCTTTGTATAAACCCATTGGAAATGGATTTAACCATGCCTCCCCATTTTTCAACCTCATTCATCTCTTCAACTATTTTTTCTTCCATTTCAAGGGTCAGGGTTTCAATAAAATATGAGCCGGCAAGCGGGTCAACAGTATCCCTTAATCCCACTTCATCCATGAGCATTTCAAGGGTTCTCAAAGATAGCAGGGCAGAGCGTGGTGTAGGGATGGTATATGCTTCATCAAATGAGCATAAGGCCGTGGTTTGAGCACCGGAAAGTGCAGCGCCAAGTGCATAATAAGCACCTCTCATGATATTGTTTTCCGGCTGTTCTTTAGTCAGGCCGGAACCTCCGCCGCCAAACAGACCGCGTAAAAAAAGTTTTTTCTTTTCAGACACACCATACTCTTCTTTTAGCATTTTAGCCCACAGTTTTCTTGCAGCTCGGAACTTTGCAATCTGTTCCCACATATTACCGTAAACATTAAAGTTAAAGGAAAAACGTCCCACAAAATCTTCAGGTTTGATACCTCTTTGACTTACATTATCAATATAAGCTTTTGCAATGGCAAAGGCATAGGCAATTTCCTGGGCAGGTGTGGCTCCTGATTCTCGTATATGATATCCGCAAAGACTTACAGGGTTTGATCTTGGCAGCTCTTTTACTGCATATTCAATGGAATCTCCAACAAGTCTTACTCCATGTTCTACAGGGAAGATCCAGGCGCCGCGGCCTATCATCTCTTTTAAAATATCATTCTGGGGAGTTGTGGAAATCTGCTCTTTTGAATACCCGAATTTTTCAGCTGTTGCCTGGTACATTGCCATCATAATTGTGGCAACAGCATTAATAGTCAGGCCAGACCCGATTTTATCAAGAGGAATTCCAGCAAAAGCAGTCTCAAAATCTTTAAGTGAATCAATTGCCATTCCAACACGCCCAACCTCACCTTGAGCCAGGGGATGATCCGAGTCATAACCCATCTGGGTGGGCA
>JAOZRI010000216.1 GCA_029940235.1 Desulfobacula sp.
ATAACCACACTCACCACAAAATTTAAATTCAGGTGGATTTATAGAGTTACATTTTGGACAAGCTCTTTCCAACTTAGTGCCACACTCCCCACAGAATTTCATTCCATCAGGATTTTGAAATTTACACTCAGGGCATTTCATTTACTACACCTTCCTTGATAAATTTTTTTATCAAAACACGATATTTAACAACAATAGAGGTTCAATAAATGTGCAGCACAAAAAGAGAAGATTTAAAAAGCTTTAACAAATTAAAACAATAAATTCAAATTTAATTGGAAACTTGGGATTGAGATCCACAATTCAAATATTGAAACTTTGCAATTATTCTATTTGAAAGGGTATTTGTATCTAACTTGACTTTTTGATGATTAATACTATTTTTATTAAAAAAATATAAGGCTGTGAAATAAAAATATGAAACCAGAAATAATTACAATTGTAGGCAAATCCAATTCAGGAAAAACCACGTTTCTTGAAAAACTTATCACTCATTTGACACAAAAAGGGTATCAAATAGGTTCTGTCAAACATGCCCATGATGGTTTTGAAATGGACAAAAAAGGCAAAGACAGCTGGCGTCATAAAAAAGCCGGGGCTGCAAGTACTCTTGTGATTACCCGGGATAAAATTGCCATGATTAAAGATGACAAAACAAGCTATATTGAAAAAATGCAATATTACCTTGCTGATAATGATATTATTCTTGCCGAAGGATTTAAAAAACAGCAGCTTCCTAAAATAGAAATTTTCAGGACTCAAGGTGTACATAAAGAGCCTCTTTGCATGGATGATAAAAATTTAATTGCCTTTGTAACAGATTCAGACTACAAACCAGATGTGCCTCTGTTTGGACTTGAAGATATTACTGAAATAGCTGAGTTTATTGAATTAAATTTTTTACATCCCGATGTAAAGTAAGATATGGAACAAAATAAAAAATACCTGGCTGCCTGTTTTACTGTTTTACTGTTTTTTTTTCATAACTCTTTTTGTCTGGCAGGGCAGAAGGAGCTTAATACTTCTTTTTGCATAACCCAATTCAAAAACGGGGCAATAAACTGGACCACGGGAACGATTACTGCAACAGGTAAGGCATCTGTGGAAGATAATACAAAGATATCCCATAAATCAGTGCCAGGGTCAGCCCGGGCTGATGCCAATCGACATATCATCGAGATTTTAAAACAACTAATAATTAATAATTCATTGAGTGTTGGTAAGTATGCATCAAGCAATGATATTATTATGGCAGGAATAGAAAAAACAGCAAGGGATGCTGTTATTACACGACAATATTATACCTCTGCTCTTTCAGTGGAGATCCTGATTGAAACCAGTATATTTGGTGGTTTTCTACAACTGCTGTTGCCGGAAAAAATACGGCAGATACCCCAAATTAATATTGAACAACCCCAAAAAAAAATTACAGCCGACAACTCTTACACCGGGTTAATTATTGACGCCCGAAAACTTGGAATTGAGCCTGTTCTTAACCCTGTCATTATCAGTGAACAGGGTGATGATATATACTCTGCCAATTTTATCAGCAGAGAGTTTGCTGTACAAAATGGTGTATGCAGATATTACTGCAATATGGACCAGGCATTAAAAGATGATAGAATCGGCAGCCATCCTTTAATAATAAAGGGGCTTCGCAATGCAGGCAAACAAAATACAGCCATTATTGTCAGCATGTCAGATTATCTAATATTGGAAAAAACAACAGAGAGACACACATTTTTAAAAGAGTGCAGGGTTATTATTGTAAAGGATTAGACGAGATCTCTGAATAATGTTCAATTTTATTCATATTCCACTGCAATTCAGCAAAAGAGGACGTTATTCAAAGGTCTCTATAGAAGAGTATTATCAATCAACCTTGTCTCACCCACCCTTACTACTATCGCAAGCAGGGTTTCACTCTCTATCACATTTATATCTTCAAGAGTCTCAGGATCACAAAAATTAATATACTCAATATTGGTTTCAGCAAATGTACCAATAAAAGTTTCCATCTTAAGTTTTATGACTTCAGGATTCTTTTCTCCCTGATCAACCATGTCACGAGCCATGTGTAAAGATTTTGAAAGGCATAGAGCCGATGCTCTCTGGGAGATTGAAAGATAAGCATTTCTCGAACTCATTGCAAGACCATCTTGTTCCCTGATAATATCTCCGGCCACTATCTTAATATCAAAATTCAAATCCATAACAAGCTGGCGGATAATCTGCAGCTGCTGGTAATCTTTTTGACCAAAAACAGCAATATCAGGCATGACAATATTAAATAATTTTGTGACAACCGTTGTAACCCCAGAAAAAAAGACAGGCCTGAATTTACCGCATAAAAACTGAGGCAGCTCTTGAAGTTTGATTTCAGTCTGAAAATTTTCAGGGTAGATAATATCTTTATTTGGTAAGAATACTGCTGTGACACCTGCTTTTTTTGCAAGTAAGAGATCATTTTCAATGTTGGAAGGGTAAGTGTCAAGATCTTCATTGGGGCCAAACTGAGCAGGATTTACAAAAATACTTATTACAAGCTCATCACACAGGGATTTCCCTTTTTCCATCAGGGAGATATGCCCTTGATGGAGATATCCCATTGTGGGTACAAAACAGATTGTCTTTGATTCTTTTTTTTTGGTTTTTGACCACTTTTGCATTTGAGATATTGTTTTTAATATATCCACTCTGTTTAAACTCCTTGCAATAGTTTATTAATTTTTAATTTCTTTAACTCTAATTTTACTATGATAATTTAAAAATGCAATACAATAAAAGTATGGCCCTTGCCATTACAAAATAAATCCTTACATTTAAGGTTTATTTTTAGTATAAAAAGGTTAATAATTGACCGTTTTTGGAGGGATATCATGAAAATAGCTTTTCCCGTTAAAGAAAATAGAGGGCTGGAAAGTATAATTGATGAGCATTTTGGTACGGCCCCGAATTTTCTGATTGTGGACGTTGAGACCAAAAAATTTGAACTTGCATCAAATCAGAAGCTTTTATCTGGGGGCACTTCCTGCAAAACAGGTGTGTTTACAAAGGAAAACAATGTTGATGCAGTTGTTACAAGATGCATGGGTGATGGTTCGAAAAAAATTCTTACATCATCCAATATCATGGTGTATCAAGCTCAGAAAAATACCATTCTTGATAATTTAAAGCTTTTTGAAAAAAATGAACTTAAGTTGTTTCATATGTTTGACCACTGCCAGACAAAAAAGAACAAAAAAGAGGGTGGTTGTGGGCACCATCATTGATCCCCTTCATATTTCATTTTAATTTAAACAATCACTATAATGCTACAAAATAAAAAATAAGGAGAATCCGTAGAATGTGTCGCCTGTTTGCGCTTACAAGTCAGGACCCTGTGTCTCCAATGCTTGCCATAAAAGCCCTTGATGTAATGAAAGAGGGCCATGATGGATCTGGAGTTGGACTTCTGCTCCAGGATCTTGGAGGTCCCTTTGAAGAGATGAAAGATGCACCTATTTTATCAGGAATCTTCAGTGAAGCAGGTATCCGCCGTCTCGATCTTTTCATGATGGACCAGGGGTTTTTAACTAAATACAAAATTTCTTTGAAAGTACCTAAAAAACCTATTGAAGGGATTCCCCGGCGTGATTTATACCTGATCAGAGCCTATGAATTGCCCGAAGACTGGGATAATCTGGATGCAGATGAAATCTCTACGAGATTAATGCTCATGCGTTTGAAAATCAGGGAAATGGGTGAAGAAAAAAAGGATATGATAGTTTTTTCATTCTGGCCTGATACTATTATGATCAAGGAAATTGGCGATCCTATGCAGCTTGCCAACTATCTTGGCTTAGATCGAAAAGAACTCAATGCCAGGGTAATAATGGCCCAAGGAAGACAAAACACCAATTACGCCATTGATCTTTATGCCTGCCATCCTTTTTTTATAAGAGGCTTTTGCACCATGACCAATGGTGAAAATACAGCCTTTATTCCCATTAAAGACTTTTTAACGTCAAGAGAGTTCAAAGGTTATAATGGATATCAATCAGATTCTGAAGTCTTTGCCCATATTCTTCATTACGCAATGGTTGGCCTTGATCTCGGTATCGATGCCTATAAACACATTATTACTCCTCTACAGGATGATGACCTTAAAAAACACCCGGATGCAGAATTTCTTGCACACCTTAAAAGAACATGCAGACCCCTTATTATTGATGGTCCAAACTGTGTAATCGGAACCCTGCCGGATCACTCTCTGTTCATGGTTCAGGATAGAAAAAAACTTCGCCCCGGAGTAGTTGGTGGAAAACCAGGCCTGTTTGGATTTTCCTCTGAACTCTGCGGTCTTGATGCTGTTATCCCGGATCGTGATAAAACAAAGGATATACAGCCCATGCACATTGATACAGCAATAGTAAGCCCTGAGCGCCAGGAGGTAAAAATATGTCGTCAGACCGAAGCCTTAAACCTAACT
>JAOZRI010000016.1 GCA_029940235.1 Desulfobacula sp.
AAGAGAATATGGCTTTTCTCAAAGCGCTTAAAACTGTTCTGAAAAAAGTTTAGCAATTAAGGATTTTAAAATGACATCTAAAATAATAACAATTGATGGCCCTGCTGGAGCAGGAAAAACTACTATCAGTAAACTTTTATCACAAAAACTTGGGATTATTTATGTTGATACAGGCGCTCTTTACAGAGGTGTTGCCTTTGAGATAAAAGAACAAAATATTAACTGGAAAAATGGTTCTGACCTTGAAATTTTTCTTAAAAGTCTTGACCTTAATTTTATCATGAAAAACAATTCTCTTGTCTTGATGTCATCGGGTCGTGATATCAGTGACTTTATCAGGACACCAGAAATATCCATGCTTGCATCCTTAACTTCAGCTAAACCATTGGTACGCACAGCATTGCTTGATATTCAAAGAAAAATTGCAGAAAAACAGGATGCTGTTTTTGAAGGTAGAGATATGGGGACTGTGGTCTTTCCAGAAGCTGAATATAAATTTTACCTTTTTGCAGATCTTACTGTGCGTGCTAAAAGACGATTTGATGAAATGCCCGAAGCAGTTAAAGATGTCAATAGCGTTGAACAGGAGATGCAGACAAGGGATAATAATGACTCCCAAAGGCAGATTGCACCTTTAAAACCTGCCCGTGATGCCATTCAAATAGATTCCACCTTTTTAAACATTGAGCAGGTTGTTGAAAAAATGTTAAAAATTATTGAAAAACCTTGAAAAAATAAACAATTTTATTGATTTTTCTGTTTTTATTTGTTAGAAAGAAAAATTGCACTTAGCCATATTATTACTACACTTGGTGCAAAAAAAATGACTAAGGGAGATTAATATTAATGAATGACATGACCAAAGAAAATGAAAATCAAACAATGAATACTGAAATTAAAGAAGAAAACGAAGATTCCATGCCTGATATTCCAGGTGAAGAAGCAGACGAAGAACAAGAAGAATCAATGGAAGAGCTTTTGGGCATTTATGAGTCCAGTCTGAAAAAATTTGAAGAGGGACAGGTCGTAACCGGAACAGTTATCTCTGTTGCAAGAGATATGGTTCTTGTGGATGTTGGATATAAATCTGAAGGGCAGATTTCCATTCAGGAATTCATTGATGAAGAAGGCAATGTCGATGTCAACATCGGCGATGAATTTGAGGTAATGATTGAAGTGTGGGATGAAGATGAAGAGACAGTTCTTCTGTCCCATGAAAAAGCGAAAAAAGTTAAAGTGTGGGATGCAATTAAAGAAATTTATGACGCAGACAAAACAATTGAAGGCGAAATAACCAGCCGGGTTAAAGGCGGTTTTTCTGTTGATATCGGCCTGCTGGCATTCCTTCCTGGTTCCCAGGCAGATCTTAGACCCATACGTAATATGGATGAAATGGTTAACAAGACCTACACATTCAAAATTCTTAAATATAATAAAAAAAGAAACAATATCGTTCTTTCAAGAAGAGTACTGCTTGAAGCAGAACGTGATGAACTTAGAAGTTCTACTCTCGAATCCATCGAAGATGGCAAGGTTATGGAAGGTATTGTTAAAAACATAACTGAGTATGGTGTATTTGTTGATCTTGGCGGAGTGGACGGACTTCTGCATATAACTGATATTTCATGGGGAAGAGTTAAACATCCTTCAGAGCTATTTACTGTTGGTGATACAATCAATGTTAAAATACTCTCTTTTGATCTTGAAAAAGAGAGGGTCTCCCTTGGCATGAAACAGTTAACTCCAGATCCATGGACAACAGCCGGTGAAAAATATGCTGTTGGTTCCAAAACTACAGGTAAGGTTGTCAGTCTTACAGATTATGGCGCATTTATTGAACTTGAAGAGGGTGTTGAGGGCTTGATCCATGTTTCAGAAATGTCATGGACAAGAAAGATACGTCACCCATCCCAGATGGTAACAGTTGGTGAAATCATTGAAGCTGTTGTACTTGATCTAAAACCAGATAATAGAAGAATCTCACTTGGAATCAAGCAGACTGTTGAAAATCCATGGGAAGTTATTTCTCAAAAATATCCTGTTGGTACCATTATAGAGGGCAAGATTAAAAATATTACTGAATTTGGTCTTTTTATTGGAATTGATGATGATATTGATGGCCTTGTACATATTTCTGATATCTCCTGGACAAAAAGAATTAAACACCCTTCTGAAGTCTATAAGAAAAATGAAACTATTCAGGCTGTTGTTCTTGATATTGATAAAGGAAATGAAAGATTCTCACTTGGAATTAAACAGACCCAGGCAGACCCATGGGAATCTGTAAGCCAGCGCTACGAAGTCGGTAAGGAGATATCTGGTGTTATCACAAACCTAACCGATTTTGGTGTTTTTGTTGAACTTGAAGAGGGTATTGAAGGACTTATTCATGTCTCTGAAATCAGTAAAGAAAATGTGAAAAATCCAAAAGATAATTATAAAGTTGGTGAAACCATTACTGCCAAAGTAATGAATATCAACAGTGATGAAAGACGTATCGGTCTTTCCATTAAACGTCTTGAAGAAGACGATAATGATAAAACTTTTGAAAAATTTGCAAAGGACATGAAGCCTGCTACCTCCTCATTTGGTGAAATATTGAGAAGCAATATTCAAGAGCAGATTGATGCTAACAAGGCTGAACAAGCAGTTGATGAGCCTGAAGAAGTTGTCAGTGAAAAGTTGGAAACTGAAACACCTAAAGCTGAGGAACCAGAAACTGAGAAAGCTGAAGACAGTGAGAAGACTGAAGTTGACAAAGTTGATGAACCAGAACAAGTTGAAGCACAAACAGAGAGTAGTGATGAAATAGCTGCTGAATCAGATGCTTCGGAAGATGCAGTCCCCGAAGAATCAGATAAAGACAAAGAAGAATCAGATGCTTCAAAAGAAAAATAATATTTTTTAAAACTGTAAAAAGGGCTGAATTAACTTATTTGTTTATTCAGCCCTTTTTTTATTTAAAAACAGATTGAGGATACTTTGTTATGTATGCAAGACGACACCCATTTCTTTTTTTCTTAATAATCATTGCCGGTTGTGCAACCATAATGTTTTCAGGATTTGTTCTTCTTTTCTCTTTTGGTTCTAAAATGGTGGATTCAAAATTTGTAAGTAAATATTCATCATCTTCAGGTAATATTGGTATTGTTGAAATAAATGGAATGATTCTATCTTCAAAAAAAATTATCCGGGATATTAAAACTTTCAGAGATAATGATGCCATTAAAGCAATAATACTTCGCATTGATTCTCCTGGTGGTGGTATCGGCCCTTCCCAGGAAATATACCGAGAAATAATGAAAGCTAAGAAAGATAAGACAATTATCACCTCCATGGGGTCTGTTGCTGCCTCCGGAGGTTACTATATTGCATCTGCAACCGATAAAATAATCGCTAATTCAGGAACTATAACCGGCAGTATTGGCGTTATTATGGAGTATGCAAATATCCAGGAGATTGCAAAAAAAATTGGTATCTCTCCTGTGGTTATTAAAAGCGGTGAATTTAAAGATATTGGTTCTCCTTTAAGAGAACTTACAGATTCAGAAAAAATAATTCTTCAGGACTTAGTGGATGAACTTCACCTTCAATTTGTGAGCGATGCTGCAAAAGCCAGGGGAATTAAACTGGAAAGCATGATGAAACTAGCAGACGGCAGGGTTTACACCGGTCAAAAAGCTCTTAAATTAAATTTAATAGATCGTCTTGGTAATCTTGATGATGCTGTTCAATGGGCAGGAGAACTATCTGGTATTAAAGGGAAATTAACTCCGGTGTATCCAAAGGAAGATAAAATAACATTTATTAAAAGACTTGCTGATACTCTACTCAAAGATCTCAACATCTCCGGCTCCGTAACGGATAATCTTCGGTATATCATCAATTAAAGAGACAACGCTTGAAGGTGACCCAGGTACTGAACCCCCATCTATCACAACATCTATACTCTTCATAAAATAATCATGCAGCAGGGAGGGATCATCAAAAATCTTTCCATCAGGATCTGTTGCACTTGTGGATATCATAGGGTGATCAAGTTTTCTGGCAATGGCAAGAGCAATATTGTTGTCTGGAACCCTGATGCCGGCAGTTTTTCGTTTGGTCAGCATTATTTTTGGGACCATTTTAGAACCTGATAATACAAATGTATATGGCCCTGGAAGCAGCCTTTTCATATTCCTGTAAGCAATATTAGATATTTTGGCATATTGAGCAATATTTTTAAGATCAGGGCAGATAAAACTGAATGGTTTTGTCTTTTTCCTCTGCTTTATAAGATAGATCTTTTCAATGGCTTTTTTATTCATGATATCACAGCCAATCCCATAGAATGTGTCAGTAGGATAGGCTATAATCCCGCCTTTTTGAATTATCTCCACAACCCTTGCAATCTGGCGTTCCTGTGGATTATGTGTATTTATTTTTAATAACATGGCAATCTAAAAAATATTTTAAGGCTCCTGAAAAATGCTGTCAACACAAGGCAAGATATATGTAAAATCCATGCCTGTCAATGGATTACCACTTTAATCTCGATATTTGCGGCCAACTAATGTCATTTCTCTATAAGTATAGAAGGTAAAAATTAGAACCATCATGAAAAATGATATAAAAAATATTTTTAATCATGATTAAAGGCAATTTTAAGTCCAAATCCAATAAAAATAATTCCGGAAAGTTTGTATAATAGACTTTCTGCTCTTTTATTATTTCGTAAGGTATTTGTCATATAAGAAGCTGCAAAAGCTATAAAAATTGACCATATGGTTCCAATCACAAGAAAAGTTGCTCCAAGATAGAGAAAGGGCAGGGGGCCGCTTGCAATATCCTGATTAATAAACTGGGGTAAAAAAGAGATGAAAAACAGGCCCACCTTAGGATTCAGGATATTTGTGACAATCCCCTGTTTATAAATTTTGATTAAAGCTTTTGGTTCACGATCATTAAGTGATGTCTGTAGAATCTGATTTTTTTCTTTGAACATTTTTATTCCAAGATACATCAAATACAGCGCTCCTGCCCATTTTACCATGGAAAAAATAACAGCAGAAGTGGATAAGATCATGGACAATCCAAAGGCAGCACAAAGCACATGGACAACACATCCTGATATGACACCGGCAACAGATACAAGCCCTGCATCTTTGCCCTGGGCAGCACTGCGGGTCAGGATATACATAGTATCAGCCCCGGGTGTTAATGTTAGAATAATTGCAGCAATGATAAACCCAAAATAATTTTCTATTCCAAACATGACCAGCCTTTTGTAATTAATAATTAATAGTTGTGGAAGTCAAAGGCGCTTCAATAGATTAAGCTACGTTAATCAAATAAAGCAGTGATAAAAAGTTTTACCTCAAAATCCTGGAGATCCTCAATTTGTTCTCCTACACCAATATATTTTATGGGCAGTTTCATGGTATTGGCAATTGCAGCAACAATGCCTCCCTTGGCAGTGCCGTCAAGTTTTGTTAAGGCTATCTGGCTTAAACTGACTGCCTCATTAAAAATTTTGGCCTGGGAAATTGAGTTCTGCCCTGTTGTGGCATCAAGAACCATTAAAACTTCATGGGGAGCTCCAGGCAGTTTTTTATTAATGGAACGCTTGATTTTTTTTAGCTCTTCCATGAGATTTTTCTGAGTATGAAGTCTTCCTGCCGTGTCAATTAAAACAATATCAATATCCCTTGCAATGGAAGCCTCAACAGCATCATAGGCAACCGCTGCAGGATCAGCTCCCTCTTTGTGTTTTACAATACTTGCACCGGATCTGTCCGCCCATATTTCCACCTGTTCGATTGCAGCAGCCCTGAATGTATCTGCAGCAGCAATAAGTACTTTTTTACCTTGAGAAGTAAATTTCATGGCAAGTTTGCCAAGAGTTGTGGTCTTGCCAGTTCCATTAACGCCAACAACCATGATCACATGGGGCTTTTTAAGGGGTCTGGTTTCATCACTATCAATATGGTCGGGAAACAGTGCAATTAACTCCTGCTTTAAAACATCTTTTAATTCATTGGCATTGGATAATTTTTTCGCCTTTTTCTTTATTTTTTCCATCATCTCCATGGTAATATCAATGCCAAGATCCGATGTAATGAGCAACTCCTCGAGTTCCTCGAAAAGATCATCATCAATAGCTTTACTGGAAACAAATAATTCATTGATATCTGTGGTTAAGACCTGCCGTGTTTTTGCAAGCCCGGTTTTAAGCTTTGAAAAAAGTCCGGTTTTTTCTCTATTTTTAGATGAAAGATCCAAGTGTGGTTGTGCAGACTCTTGAATGCCTTGTTGTGGTTGATGATCGTTCTTGGATTCTGGTAGTGTTTCAATGGGTTTTTTTTTAAATATATTAAATACCAATTTTTTATTACTCCCTGAAAAATAAAACATTACAATTTAGACTATAAATTTATATGATCTTTTACAATTTTCCTGCAATAGAATCAAGATTCTAATCTGACTTATCAGCTATTTTTTTAATTTAACTCTTGATCAGTTCCATGATAAGGCATTATATACTTCTAATTTAATGTCACTAACTAACTGCCACAGGCAGATTTGGTTTAAAGTACAAAGCGCACCAGGAAATATTTATGATACAAAAGATAAAAGAGTTTTGGTTTCTACTTGGCCTTGTCCTGGTATTTATTGCAATTATTATTGATAAATCTAACACTCTGGCAAGGATTGGGATAATTTTAAAAAATAATCATACCTCTGAAATTATAATATTTTTAATATTTATTGTTTCAGGATTATTAATAGAAAAGGATCAGATAAAAGCTGGGATTAAAGATATTAAATCAACGCTTTTATCCCTGATTGTTATTCTGATTGTTGCCCCGACTGCAGCCTTATTGGCCATCTTTATTCCCCTTGAAACAGGTGTTGTTATCGGTCTTTTTCTTGTGGCAGTCATGCCTACTACGCTCTCTTCCGGCGTGGTGATGACAGGTACAGCAGGCGGTAATATGGCCCATGCTCTTTTTATAACCATTATTTCCAATTTTATTGGTATTTTTTCAATACCGTTTATTCTCTCATGGCTGTTACTTTTTTTAAATGAAACCAAAGGACTGACCATTGACCAGGGTGCCATTATTATTAAACTTATTATTATTGTACTTGTTCCTCTGATAATAGGGATATATTCAAAGCCATTTGTTTATAAAATTTTTCATCCTGATAAGAAAAAATTGCAGATGATTAATCAATGCATGGTCATTGGTATGGTGTTTATTTCCCTTGCAGGCGCAAAACAGGTTATCATGGGCAAAAGCAGCTCTTTTTTTTATATCATTTTACTTGTCACGGTTTTCCACTTAATTCTTCTGGGAAGTTCATATGTTTTGATAAAAATATTTTCCATTAAAAAAGGTTCCTGTGAAAGTATTCTTTTCATGGGATCACAAAAGACCCTGCCACTCTCCATAATGATACAGGTAAGCTATTTCAGCGAATATGGGATAGCGTTGCTTGTCTGTGTCATGCATCATATTGTTCACCTGTTGATTGATGGATATTTAAGTGTTCGAATGGGAAAAAATTAATATTCTAACTTTACTTTCTTTGTATGTATGGGTAAAAATAGAAGTTATCAAAGATTAATCTAAGAAGAGGCAAAATAGTTATGAGTTCTGACTTAGATGGAAAAATAATAACCTTGCAGGTTCAGGTAAAAAAACTTCAATCCCAGAAAGATTCTCTGCTCAAAGAACTTGATGATGTTGAAGAAAATTTTGAAAAGACAAAAAGGCTGTATAAAAAATATTTTCCTGTAATTATTGATTCTGTTGCCATGGGTGACAATGCATTCTCTAAAGCTTGCAAAGATTTGAGCCATGCCATGAAAAAAGAGGCTTCCCAGGGTAAGCTTGAATATATTTTTGAATGTTTGAAAACAGCAATGCTTAAGGAAGACATTGGCTCAGTACCTGGAAAACAAACAAAAGGGTTGTTATCAGTTTTTAAAAAAAACAGTTCTACATCATTTATTAAAGCCTATAAACAGAGTTATCATGATGTTGTTAACACTCTTCGATCTAATCTTGATAAACAATATGTTGGTAAACTCGATAATATCGCACAAAAAATAAATACTGCAGAAGATGCCAGCGATATAAGTGAGATTAGAGAAAGCGTATTTGGTTTAATCTTTGTCTATATTTCTGATACCAGTCAGGACAGGGATAAAGTAAATCTGTTTGTCCAGGAAATTGTGGGTAAAATTTTTGATATTGAATCCTTTATCAATTCAAGTTTTGAAGATGCAGACTCCCTGTTTGCATCAAATGATGAATTTGAAACCATATTAAATTTTGAGATAACAGAGTTAAAACAAAAGAAAGAGACATCTCCAACCCTTGACGATTTGAAAATTCAGGTGGCAAAAAGGCTTGATGCCATTGAAAAGGCTTTAGAGAAAAAACAGGCAGAGGATAGAGCTGTAAAAAAACGTGTAAAACAAAACCAGGATGCATTTAAAACAGGATTTGCAAAGCTGAAACTCAAACTTGATAAAGCTACAAAACACTCCAGAGAACTTGAAAAAAAGCTCAACAAGGATCAGCTGACAGGAGCTTATAACAGACGCGCATATGACCAACGTATTGATGAGGAGATGGAAAGATTCCTGCGCTATGGAACTAAATTTTCTCTTCTCATGATGGATGCAGATAAATTTAAACTTATTAATGATAACTACGGTCATGCCATTGGTGACAGATGTCTCCAGGAAATTATAAAACGCACACTGCCTTTATTGCGTAAAAATGATATGCTTGCACGCTATGGCGGAGAAGAATTTGTTATTATTATGCCGGAAACTGACAGTGAGGGTGCAAAAACAGCAGCTGAAAAAATAAGAAAGACCATTGAAAAAATAGAGTTTTTATATAAATCAAAAAAAGTCAAAGTGACGATAAGTATAGGAGTGTCTCAAACCAAAAAAGGTGATAAAAGTCATTTACAGGTTTTTGAACGCTCTGATATAGCAGTATATAAAGCAAAAGAGCAGGGAAGAAACCAGGTTGTAGTCAACTAAAGGTAATCTTTCAATATATAGAAAGGATAGAGACAAGGTATGGAATCAAAGAATCACAAATCACTGGAATTTTTATTAAATCATCCTAAAACCAGTCATGTAACCCATGATGTAAACACTGAAACAATTGAAAGACGACTGTTCTCTCCCAAAAAAATCACGCTTTTTTCCTCCAGGTTTACAAGTGTAGAAGATAATCCTGAATATAAATTCAAGCATGACAGCGAAGCTTCAAAAGCTTTGCCTGATATTATTGGAAACCATGTGCAGAAAATTATTTCAGGTGATAAAAAGAGTGAAAAAGAAAAACTAAGTTTTTTAAAGCCAAGAAATATTGGAGTGGTTTTTTCTGGCGGGCCCGCTCCTGGCGGGCATAATGTCATTGCAGGAATTTATGATGAGGCAAAAAAACTCAATCCAGAGTCAAAGGTCTTTGGGTTTCTTTTTGGCCCCGATGGTTTATTGGAATCAAAATATGTTGAAATCACCAAAAGTCTTGTGGATGCCTACAGGAATATTGGTGGTTTTACCATGATCAAAACCGGCAGGACTAAAATTGATTCTCAAAATAAAATTAATCTTGCTTTAAAAACATGTCTTGATCTTAAATTAGATGCCCTTGTTGTTATTGGAGGAGATGATTCAAATACTAATGCAGCCTTTCTTGCCCAGGCATTTAAAAAATTCAATATTAGAGTCATTGGGGTGCCAAAAACCATTGATGGCGATATACAGGTAAAAACCGATGATAATCAGATTCTTTGTGCCGTATCTTTTGGATTTCACACAGCAGCAAGGGCGTTTTCACAAAACATTTCCAATCTCACCACCGATGCAAGCTCAGATATTAAATATTGGCATATCTGCAAAGTAATGGGACGAGTGGCAAGCCATTTAACCCTTGAGTGTGCTTTCCAGACCCATGCCAACCTGGTGCTCATTGGAGAAGAACTTGCAGATTATACTGACCATGCAAGGGTGAAAGATGCACAAAAACAGGGGGTTATTGATTATACAGCCTATGGTATAACGCTTCGCCATCTATCAAGAATGATTTGTAATATTATTGTTAAACGAGCTGCAAGCGGGAAAAATTTTGGTGTGATGATTATTCCCGAAGGAGTTCTTGAATTTATCAATGAGATTCAGGTGTTTATCATTAAACTAAATACAATTATAGCAGATTATAATAATAAGCATGATAAAGACTTTCACTCTTCATTTGCCTCTTTTAATGATAAACTTGAATATTTAAGACGGCTCACCAGAGGTCTGACTGATAAAAATAAATTTTCCATATGGAATTTAAGAGATGATGAGCTTTTTAATCAGCTGCCTTCATTTTTTAGAAAAGGGCTTCTGGTGGAACGTGATACCCATGGTAATTTTCAGTTTTCCCAGGTAAAAACAGAAAATATAATCATGGATATGGTTAAAGAATATCTTGGTATATTAAAAGAGCAGGGTAGATATAAGGTAGGGATCGACAAATCCTATTATAAATCTGTCATGGAAGATGCCCGGATTAATTCTGAGAAATTTGCAAAGGCTGTTTTTAAGAATCCTGATGATAAATTTTTAATTGTCAAAGAGACAATTATCTCGTTAAAAACTTTAAAACAGGCATTGGTCAGCGCAAACTTAATTGATAGCGATGATAATATTCCATCACCTGTAATACAGATATTTAAAAAATCTGATCCAAATTTTAAGACACAGACCCATTTTTATGGATATGACGGCAGGGGATCTGATCCTACACATTTTGACTGTAACTATGCATATAATCTTGGTATGACAGCTTTTCATCTCATTGCCAATGGAGCTACCGGGCAGATGGCAGCCATTAAAAATCTTGAAAAAAAGTTCGATAAATGGGAACCCATTGGAATTCCAATAGCAAAAATGATGCACCTTGAAGAGAGAAATGGAAAGCTTGAGCTTGTAATTGAAAAAAGTATTGTTGATTTAAATTCCAATGCTTTCAGAGTCTTTAAATCCTTAAGAGAAGAGTGGCTTGCAGCTCTAAGTAATCAAGACAGGTATAGGCGGCCCGGCCCTGTCCGTTTTACAGGCAATGCAGAAGAAGACAGACCCATAACACTTGTTCTTAATTCCATATAAGTAAACAGGTATAGGTGTGAGTTGTGAGGTGCATGTAGTGGTGGTTTATCCCTCATAATTAATATCTCATACCTCACACCTAAAAAAGGAGCATAAAATGAAACTGAAATATTTTTCACACTCATCTTTTTTAATAACACTTGACAGTGGTTCAAGACTTTTAATTGACCCTTTTCTTGATGGTAATCCAACTTCTCCTGTTAAAGCCTCGGATGTTGAGGCGGAATATATCCTGCTCACCCATGGTCACGGGGATCACCTTGGAGACACCCTGGAAATTGCAAAAAGGTGTGATTCTCTCTGTATCTGCGAGAATGAACTCGCATCTTATCTTGCCGGAAAAGGTTTGCAGGCGCACAATATGCATATTGGGGGATCTTACTCCTTTGATTTTGGAAAAATCAAACTTACCCAGGCCTGGCACACATCTGTTACCCCTGATAATGAGTGCGTTGGTGCAGCAACTGGTATTATAATATTTGTTGAGAATAAAATAATCTATCACATGGGTGACACAGGCCTGTTCCTGGATTTAAAGCTTATAGGTCAATTAAACCCAATTGATTATCTTCTTGTTCCCATTGGTGACAATTTTACCATGGGCATAGATGATGCTGTTATGGCATGCTCCTTTGTAAATCCAAAAAGTGCAGTTCCAATGCATTATAATACCTTTGATGTTGTCAATGCAGATCCTGAAGTTTTCAAACAAAAACTTGAAGATAAAGGCTTAAATTGTCAGGTCATGGAATTTGGCCAGGAGATTAATCTTTAGGAACCTTTAAGGGCATCTGAAATGGAATTGATAAAATGTTTTAAAGCGCTTTCTGATAAAACCCGCCTCAGGTTATTCTATCTGTTAAAAGAGTATGAACTCAATGTAAATGAAATTGTCCAGATTGTGGATATGGTTCAATCAGGGGTTTCACGGCACCTGAAAATTCTGGTGGAATCTGATCTTTTAATATCCCGCAGGGATGCAAGCTATATCTATTATTCATCTGCAAAAAATGATACATCCAAGAGATTAATCGCTCTGATTAATCAAAATGATGATTTAAAGCTATCCTTTGATAAAGATTTAAAAAATGCTGAAAAAATAATTAAAATACGAAAAAATATAACAAAAAAATTTTTTAAAGCCATGGCTCCGAAATGGGATTCATTAAAAAAAGAGGTGCTGGGCAGTTTAGATCTTAATTTAATTATAAAAGAAAAAATTTCATCCCACGGCATTATTTCAGATCTTGGTTGCGGCACAGGTGAACTTATTCATAAACTTTTAGATAAAAAATGCGCTAAACTGATTGGTATTGACAGCTCCCCTCAAATGCTTGATCAGGCAAGACAAAGGCTTGTTCAAACCAGCAGAACAGATTTAAGGCTTGGAGAACTTGAATATCTTCCAATGAAAAACAGGGAGATTGACACTGCAATTATGAATATGGTATTGCACCATATTTCACAGCCTGAACTTCCCCTGGCCGAAGTTTACAGAGTTTTAAAGAAAGAAGGAGTGTTTATCCTTACAGATTTTGAAAAACATGAGAAAAAGAAAATCAGCAGGATCATGGGAGGACCGTGGTCAGGATTTGAAAAAGAGCAGATCAAAACATGGCTTAAACATGCAGGGTTCAATCTGTTATCCATTGATTCTTTTAAGATTAATTTTGATTTAACCATAAATTTATTTATTTCTAAGAAAATATAACCTTACAGGAGAGACAATGATTATCCCCGTAATTCTTGCAGGCGGCTCTGGAACAAGACTCTGGCCTTTATCAAGGCAACTCTATCCAAAACAGTTGATAGATATCTATAATAAAAAAACCATGCTGCAAAATACCATACTAAGATTAAAAGGTCTCAAAGATTCAGGTCCTCCCATTGTGGTATGCAATGAGGAGCACAGATTTATGACAGCAGAGCAGTTAAGGAAGATCAATATGGATCCTGGGGCTATTATTCTTGAGCCTGTTGGAAGGAATACAGCGCCTGCCATAGCCATTGCAGCATTAAAAGCCATGGAAAACGATCAGGATCCAACCCTTTTAATTTTACCGGCAGACCATGTCATTGAAAAAGTTTCAAAATTCCATGATGCAATCTATTCAGGCTTTGAATATGCAGATCAGGATAACTTAATCACATTTGGGATTATTCCAGATTCTCCTGAAACAGGATATGGATATATAAAAAAGGGTCAATTGCTCCGCAAAGAATCACAAGCCTGTAAAATTGATAGTTTTGTTGAAAAACCCGATCGTAAAACAGCCCAAAAATACCTTGATTCAGGCTCCTATACATGGAATTCAGGAATGTTCATGTTCAAGGCATCTGCTATTATAAATGAGCTTGAAGAGCATGCACCTAAGATTATTCAAACTTGTAAAAAAGTAATATCTGCTGCCACCCGGGATCTTGATTTTTTAAGACTGGGGTTAGAGCAATTCCAAGAAGTTCCTTCAGATTCAATTGATTATGCTGTAATGGAAAAAACTTCCAAAGGGATTATAATACCATTAGATGCAGGCTGGAATGATATGGGCTCATTTGATGCTTTATGGCAGACAGGGCAAAAGGATGCAAATCAAAATGTCATCAAAGGCAATGTCGTAACCCATGATGTTAAAGAGACTTATATAAACTCTGAAAAAAGTCTGATAGCTGCTGTGGGTCTTGAAAAATTTGTTATTGTAGAGACAAAAGATGCTGTCTTTATTGCCCCGCGTGATCGGGTTCAAGATGTTAAAAAGATAGTTAAGCAGTTAAAGAATGAAAACAGAACCGAAGCTATTAATCACTCTAAAGTGTACAGGCCATGGGGAAGTTATGAAACCATAGATATTGAACCAAGATTCCAGGTAAAGCGAATTACAGTGAAACCAGGGGCTAAGCTCTCCCTGCAAAAACATTTTCACAGGGCAGAGCACTGGACAGTGGTTTCAGGATCAGCAATAATCACCAAAGGAGATGAAGAGATGCTGCTTAGAGAAGACCAGTCAACATATATTCCCCTTGGAACCCTGCACCGCCTTGAAAACCCGGGTAAAATACCCCTTGAACTCATTGAAGTTCAGTCCGGCTCCTATCTTGGTGAAGATGATATTGTTCGTTTTGATGATGTTTATGGACGAAAAGAGCAGAAATAAATACCTTCTAACTATAATCTCCCCGGGTGAATTTTATATTTTCCACCTCCACAGTGGTCAGCAATTGGGTAAGAATATTTTTCAATTCTTTATTTGCAAGGACAGTACCTTGTAATTCCTGCTCCAAGGTCTTTGTGTTATTAGTAAGCTTTTCAAGCATGTTCCATGCCTGTTTTAAAGTTTTTTCAGGATCCTGGAGTGTTTTTGCATATAATTCAAGTAGATTTATTGATGAATCAAATTTTTGTGTAAAATTAGTTTTATCAAGTGACAGGTTGATTTTTTGCGCGTTAAAAGTGCCGTCAATTTCTTGAAGATGGTTTCCCCTGTTTGATGCTGTGCCTTTGCTGCTTTTATCAATCTGGTTAGTCAGGATTTTATCAAAAGATCCATCACTTTTTTGCTGGGAAATTTTAGATTTAATATCTGGGTTAATAATGGATATTTTATCAATATTTCTGGCTTGTGAATTTATATCATTCATAAAATTTATCCTCTGGTAAAAAACCAATTCCAAACTATTAGCAAAACCACGGCAAAAACTATTGCAAATTGGAGAAAAATATTTAAAACTATACTCTTAAACTATGATTGTAATGTCAAGATTAATTACAGGCTATATTAATTACTCATAAGATTTAGCACGGAGTGGAGCAGATGACAGATGAAATTTCACAAAGCATGAAAGGTAAATTCTTACTTGCAATTCCAGGGCTTCCTGATCCAAATTTTGCCCAGACAGTTACATGCATGTGTGAACACAATGAATCAGGAGCTCTCGGCTTTATTGTCAATAAAGTTCATCCTCTTTTAACTGGATCAGAATTATTTGAGGATTTGAAAATCAAGTGTGACAAAAGCGTTGATAAACTTGAAATTTACCTTGGCGGTCCTGTTCAGCCAAGTGGTGTATTTGTTTTGCATGGCCCTCCCTTTGAATGGAATGAAAGCCTTAAAGTAGCTGACTGGCTTGCTTTAAGTAATTCAAGAGATATTTTAGAAGCAATTGCTTTGCAGGAAGGCCCAGAGTCTTTTATGATACTTCTTGGCTGTGCTGGATGGGCACCCATGCAATTAGACAGTGAAATGCAGGATGCAGCCTGGCTTTCAAGCCCTGTAACAGAGGAAATTCTTTTTTCCACCAGTACTCAATTCAAATATGATAAAGCCATGATGATGATATCTTGATGACAAATAAAACAGTTCCCAAAAATCCACCAATTTCCAAACAAGAATTTACCATTGAACAGATTATTGATAAAATTTTAACTATCCTTCAAGAGTGCAAAAAAATTCCACAAATGTATGATCACTCCTTTGATGATCATCAAAAAACATGTCATCGTATTTTGGAAGATATTCAGTCAAATCGTTTGAAAATCGCTGTTGTTGGTGCCATTAAATCAGGCAAAAGCTCTTTTATCAACTCTATTGTTGGAAAAGATCTGGTCAAAAGGGGGGCAGGAGTTGTCACATCAATTACAACAAGAATAAGAAAGGGAAAGAAAAACCGGGCAAATATCTATTTTAAATCGTGGGATACAATTAATTTGCAATTGCAAAGAGCCCTGGAATTATTCCCTGATTCTGCAGCTTTCAATGAACTCACAGCACAAAATTTTGCTGATTTCGATATCAGACGTAATAGAGATAGAGAAATTTTAAAAAATATATTTAAGATCTTAACTTGTGATTTCCCTGTCTCGAAAAAAGGAATACAACCTGAAACCCTTCTAATAAAACACGCTATTCAAGGTTTTGACACCTGTAATCAATTAGTCAAACCCGATGAGGCATGTCTTACCTTTGAATCCAGAGAGTTTGAAAAGTACAAAATTTTTACCTCTGACCCTGACATTGCTTTTTATATCAAAGATGTCTGCCTTGAAGTTTACGGGAAAATTATTGATCCAAATATTGAAATTGCCGATTGCCAGGGTGCAGATTCAATAG
>JAOZRI010000217.1:0-265 GCA_029940235.1 Desulfobacula sp.
GCCATGCTCAGTTACCTGGGGCTGGCAGAATGCAGCAAAATGGATGATTTGACTGAACCGTTAACCCAAACTGAGATTATTCACCATCACTGGATCGGGGTCTGCGGCCAGAATGAAAGCCCCTATATTGACATGCCCATCAACCTGCAAAGTGTCATCAGCCTGGATAATGATGAAAACATGAAAAAGGCTGTGTTTGTAAACAGCAGTGGTCATCACAGTGCATTTGAATGGGGCATCATTGAACAGACCCAGCCATCGTACT
>JAOZRI010000217.1:275-4458 GCA_029940235.1 Desulfobacula sp.
TGACGATTCAAATTTTATTGCCATTCAAGAGTTACTGAAGCCAAATACATACAGCAGCGGTGAACTGGGCCACATCCAGTTTTATATTGATCGGGGATACCGGGTGATTCTTCCTGAAGACGGCAACCTGGGTGAAGGAATATGGGAAGGGACTGGTTTTCTGACTATCAATCCATCTGCCAGCAGCGTCGGCCATATTATTTCTGGAGGGTTGCAATTGAAAGGCGGTTTTGGCACTCTAGTCTGGGATATCTATCCATCTGATCTTTTAACTTCCGGTCAGACCGGTCAGAACAGCAGCTCCCATGAGCAAAGTCCTGAACCCATTGATCTTGTGACAGGCAATTATCTGTACAACCATACAGATCTTGAAATAGGAAGCAATCCTGCTCCCCTGGGCCTTGCCTTTTCACGCAGTTACAACTCCGGCAGCCATCTTGCTAAAGGCAGTCAGGGACTGGGCTGGTCCCATAATTTTGATATCAAGGCCCAGGTAAAAAGTGACGGTTTCCAGGCAATGGGAAAAGATTCTGTCATTGATGCGGCAGCTGTCATTGTGGAAATCCTGGCAAGTGCAGAGGTACTTTCAGAATCTGTTTCAAGAAATAATCTTGTCATTGCCACTATTGCGCATCGATGGGCAATGGATAAGATGATAGACAATATGGTTTTATTTACTCAGCCTGGCATGTCCAGACAATTTGTAAAACTTGCTGATGGCTCATTTTATGGCCCTTCCGACAATGCAGATCAACTGGTATTCAACCCTGATGATACAATTCAGATTACTAAAAAACACGGCTCGATTTTAATGTTCAATACAGATGGAGCTATTGATTATTTGCGGGATACCAACAACAATACCATTAATTTTGTATATACTGACAATAAACTCAGACAGGTAAGCAACGACACAGGACACAGCCTTGCCTTCACAAATGTCGATGATCTTCTCACCCGTGTTGACGACTCGTCCTTTCGGTTTGTCGCCTATGGCTATGATACCGTGGGTAACCTTACCACCTATACAGATGCAGCAGGAGAAACCACGACCTTTGAATATGTCAGTGAGGGTTTGCTGTCCAGAATCTTTTATCCAACTGATCCTATCAATCCTTTTGTTTATAACCAGTATGATACCATAGGCAAAATCACCTCCCAGACAGATGCGCAGAATAATGAATATCTGTACGGGTTTTCCGGTTTCAGGGCCGAAGAAACAAATCCGGCAGGTAAATCAAGCATCTGGACATTTGATCCCTTTGGTCGCACACTTACCAGTACAGACGCACTTGGAAACACCACCCGAAAAATTTATGATGCCCTTGGCCGGGTGTTCAGAACGATCTGGCCCCTGCTCAATGAAACTCAGCTTGAATATGATAATAACCATAATATTCTTGTCACGCGATTAATTCCTGTACTTGGTTCTCCTGAAAGCCCGATTGAAACGGTTTTCACCTATGATGCGACCTTTAACCAGGTCGCATCCATGGCAGACCCCCTTGGCAGGTTAACCAGCTATTCCTATGATACTTATGGAAACCTGACAAAAATACAACTGCCCGTGGTAAACAGCATCCGCCCGGAAATAAATTATTCCTACAACAGCCGGGGCCAGGTTGAAACCATCACCGATCCTGAAAACAAGGTCACCCAAAACAGCTATGACGTCCTAACCGGAGATCTGATGCAGGTTATTGATGACTTTGGCTTTGGCAACCAAAATATACTGGTATCGTATACCTATGATGCAGCCGGGAACAGGACCGGCGTGACTGATCCAAATGGGAACAGCACCACATTATTTTATAATGCCTTAAGGGATGCCACCGCTTCTTTTGCACCGCCACCGTTTAATTATGAAACTCGATACACCTATGACAAAGGCGGACACCTGACCGAAACACTACTCCAGGATAGTACACAGGGAAATATCTGGATAACCCATACCACATCCTATACTCCCACCTATAAAAGAGCAGGCATATCTGACCCTGACGGGGATACCAGCCTTTATCAGTATGATACAAATGACCGCCTGTGGAAAATCACTGACCCTGAAAATAACACCCTTGAATATACTTATGATGATGCTGGACGTCTGATCCAGAAAACAGATGCAAACAATGATCCCACCCAGATATATACCTATACGGCAAACGGATTGGTGGCAAGCATCACAGACGGGAACCTGAACACTACAACCTTCATGTACGACGGTCTCAATCGCCTTAAAGAAAAACAATATCCCGACGTAACCAAAGAAATTTTCCAATATAATGCGGTTGGAAACCTTTTGCAAAAAGAAACCCGGGCCGGGAATGTCATCTCCTATACCTATGATTCCTTAAACCGCTTATCTACCAAAACAACATCTGAAAAAACCATTACCTATACTTATGATAATGCAGACAGGCTAATTTCAGTCGATGACGGCACCGCTACCCTTGCCTATACCTACGACAGTGCCGCCCGGATGATATCCGCTGACCGGTCTGACGAAAAAAATATTGCAAAAGAATATGATGATACAGGGAACCTGATCAAACTGACCTATCCGGATGGATACTATCTGACCTATACCTATGACAACCTCAACCGCCTGGAACAGATCCTTGAAAACGGTACAACTCCCCTGGCCATATACACCTATGACAGCCTCTCCCGGCGTTCAGGCATCACATTCAACAACGGTGTCACCACAGCTCTGTCCTATGAAGCAGACAACGATGTCTCAGCCATTGACTACCAGTTTAATGGTAAAAACATTAAGTTTGATTATACCTATAACCGGATGAGTAACAGGATTTCTTTTGCATCAACCGATGACCGCTTCCTATACCAGCCATTGACAAATGAAGCCCTGAGCTACACCGTCAATAACCTGAACCAGTACACCGCAATCAACACTGCATCCTTGGACTATGACCCGAACGGCAATCTCGAAACAACCGATACTGCCATCTATGTTTATGATTCTGAAAACCGGCTTAATCAGGTAACAGCCCCATCTGTCCAAGCTGTCTATTCTGTTGATCCGGTTGGAAGACGACTGTCCAAAACCGTAAATGCTGCCACAACATCCCACCTGTATGACGGCGACAACGTGATAATGGAATATGATGGGACAGGCGCCATGACCAGACGGTTTGTGTACGGGCCTTTTATTGATGAACCGGTCTGCATGATCACCCCGGAAGGCACCTATTTTTACCATGCAGACGGACTTGGATCTGTCGCTGCCATAAGCGACTGGACCGGTACGATTGAAGAGACTTATGCCTACAGTCCTTTTGGAAAAATAAACTCAACCAGCAGTATTGGCAATCCCTATCTTTATACCGGTAGGCGGCTTGATCCGGAATCCGGGCTTTACTATTACCGGGCAAGACACTATGATGCTCTATCAGGACGGTTCATGCAGCCTGATCCTATCGGGTTTGAAGGCGGGGTCAACCTGTATGTCTATGCATACAACAGTCCGGTTAACTGGTCAGACCCGTCTGGCCTGTGGATCGGTTATGATGACGCAATTTTTGCCGGTGTCGGCGCCCTTAGCGGGTTAATCGGCCAAGGAATCAGCGATTTGATTTCCGGCGAAGCATCCAGCTGGGAAACCTATGTCGGTTCTGCCGTAGGTGGTGCCGTGGCAGGAGAAACGCTCTTGTATACCGGGAATCCATGGTTAGCTGGTGGTGCGGGCGGTGCAGCATCAAGCCTGACAAGACAAGGCTTGGAAAATGTTAACAGCAAAATTAATACAGGCGAGTGGAGCGGATTTGATGGTGGAGATGTTCTTATTTCAGCAGGCACCGGTGCTTTATTGAATGGACTTTTGCCGGGAGCAAAGATTAATGGCCTCAATGCCGGGAGAAACAGTTTTGGTGCCATTTCAAAACAGATTGTAACAAAAGCGGAAAAAGGATTGATCAAGAACATCGCTTTCAAAACAGGCTTGAAAATGTTTGCAGTAGGAATGTGGGAAAATTCTACCAGTACGGTTGTCGGCGGACTTCTTACCGGAGGTCTTAACAGGGTTTCTAAATAGATGAGGCATACATTTGAAAAACAAATCTGTTTTATATTTATCGATATTGTTCATATACATTATTGTCCCTTTTGGAGTGATACTGCTTTTCAAAGGGAATGAATGGTTCGGCAGGACAATTGGGCTGACGGT
>JAOZRI010000218.1 GCA_029940235.1 Desulfobacula sp.
AAAATTTCTGTAGAGTAAATAAAATCAATTATTGTATCTGAATCTAAAATTATTTAATTATATAAATATGGTTGCGATAAGAATCTAAAAAGAGCAATCGTGTCTATGTATTGTTGCGTCTATGCGCTTTTTAATTGTTTTTAGCTGGCCTTCATGTTAAAAGAGAGGAAAAAAAATGATTGTGAATCTTCATTAACAAGGATTTATTCAAGTATCGCAAAGGGATGATTATGAAAGTACTTATTACAGGTGTAGCAGGTTTTATAGGGTTTAATCTGGCAAATCGTCTGCTTCAAGAAGGCCACAGCATTTGTGGAATCGACAATTTAAATGATTACTATGATGTCAACCTTAAAAAGAGAAGACTCTCCATTATTGAAAAAAGTTCAGAATTTCAATTTGTACTTGTTGATCTTGCTGACAGGGAAAAAATTAAAGAATTATTTGAAACCCATGAATTTGATTGTGTTGTAAATCTTGCTGCACAGGCAGGAGTGCGTTACAGCATTGAAAATCCAGGCTCCTATATTGACTCTAATATGGTGGGATTTGGAAATATCCTTGAAGGGTGCAGACATTCAAAGGTAAAACATCTTGTTTATGCCTCTTCAAGTTCTGTGTACGGGATTAATACAAACATGCCCTTTTCTGTACGTCATAATGTGGATCATCCCATAAGTCTTTATGCTGCATCTAAAAAAGCCAATGAACTAATGGCACATACCTATAGCTACTTATATAATCTTCCCACAACAGGACTCAGGTTTTTTACGGTTTACGGACCCTGGGGCAGACCTGATATGGCACTTTTTCTTTTTACAAAAGCTATATTTGCCAATGAACCCATAAAGGTGTTTAATAATGGGGAGATGCAGAGGGATTTTACCTATATAGATGATATAGTGGAAGGTGTTGTAAGAGTGATGAAAAATACACCAGAGGCAGATCCTGACTGGTCATCTGACAAACCTAATCCATCTTCAAGCTGTGTGCCCTATAAATTATACAATATCGGCAACAATCAGCCCGTGCCTCTGATGGGCTTTGTGGAAGCCATAGAAAAAGCCATAGGGAAAAAGGCAATTAAAGAGTATCTGCCGCTGCAGCCGGGTGATGTTCCAGCAACCTATGCCAATGTGAATGATCTTATAAAAGATACTGGTTTTAAGCCCTCGACTTCCATTGAAACAGGAATAAATAATTTTATAAAATGGTATAAAGAATATTACTCTTAACCGCCACGGGCGGCTGGCAATGTCTTTCGCATATAACCAGAAGACCACACACAAAATATGACAAAGCGATAGAATTCAGCTGATTTTATATAAAAGGAAAAAGTTTTCATGGATACAAATACAAAAATTGCAGTCATCGGACTTGGCTATGTTGGATTACCACTCGCAGTTCATTTTGGAGAAAAATTTCATACAACAGGCTTTGATTTAAAAACAGGTATCATTGAAAATTGTAAAAAGTTTAAAGATCCTACCGGTGAAGTTTCAGCAGAAGAATTCAAAAAAGCAAAGCTGTTTTTTCCAACTTCTGAACCATCAAAGATTTCAGATGCAGATTATATTATTGTGGCTGTTCCAACACCCATAGATAAGGCAAGACGCCCTGATTTAAAGTACATGGAAAGCTCTTCTGTCACTGCTGGAAAATTCATGAAAAAAGGTGCTGTGGTAATCTTTGAATCAACTGTATATCCAGGTGTTACAGAAGATATCTGTGTGCCTATTCTTGAAGAGATGTCAGGCTTTAAATGGAAAAAAGATTTTCATGTGGGATACTCTCCGGAGAGGATTAATCCCGGAGATAAAGAGCATACCCTGTCAAAGATTGTCAAAGTGGTTTCAGGAGACAATGAAGATACCTGCGACAAGGTGGCAAAGCTTTATGAAAGTATTATTGAAGCAGGTGTTCATCGTACTGAAACAATAAAGGAAGCAGAAGCTGCAAAGGTTATTGAAAATACCCAAAGGGATTTAAACATAGCCCTGATGAATGAGCTTGCCCTTATTTTTGATAAATTTGACATTGACACAAAAAATGTTCTTGATGCTGCCTGCTCCAAATGGAATTTTCTTCCCTTTAAGCCGGGGTTGGTAGGTGGACACTGTATTGGTGTCGATCCATATTATCTGACTTTTAAGGCAGAATCTGAAGGTTATCATCCCCAGATTATATTATCCGGCAGGCGAATTAACGATAATATGGGAAGATTTGTTGTGGAAAAAACAATTAAAATGATGATTAACCAGGGTTTGAGTATTAAAAACTCAAAGATAGGAGTTCTCGGTCTTACCTTTAAGGAAGATTGTCCTGACCTGAGAAATACAAAGGTGGTGGATATTATTGACGAGCTAAATTCCTATGGAACAGATGTTTTCGTCCATGATGCTATCTCGGAAAGTGCCCAGGCATTTGCATACTATAATGTAAACCTCTGCAAATGGGATGATTTAAAAGATCTTTCAGCTCTTATTCTTGCTGTGCCCCATAAAGAATATCTTAACTATGAACTTTCAGATTTTAAAAATATGCTGCTTCCCAATGGCTGTTTCATTGATGTTAAATCAGTATTTGATCCAAAGAGTGCAAAAGAACTTGGATTGAATTACTGGCGCTTATAAGTTAAACTTTTAACAGGTTTTTACAGAACAGATGATTTTGTCAAACAAAAAAGTTGGACAAATTAACATTTTATCCAGCCTGTTCCAGAGCGCTTGAAACAATTTCATAAACATTTTTGGAAAGGGTTTTAACAGATAAAATTCGTTCAAGTTCTGTTTGCATTAAAGCCTTTCTTTGATCATCATATTTTTTCCAGTGATTAAAACATGAAGACAATCTTGCTGCAATCTGAGAGTTAATTGAATCAAGCTCAATGATCTTTTCGGCAATAAATTTATATCCTGTTCCATCACCCCTGTGAAAATTGATCTCGTTGCCCATGGCAAACATATGGATGAGGGATCTAACTTTATTGGGGTTTTTTATTGAAAAATCAGAATGGGTGACAAGCAATTTTACAATATCCAATGTGTCATCTAATGCTGATCCTGCCTGAACAGCAAACCATTTATCTAAAACAAGTGTATCTGTTCTCCATCTTGAGTAAAATTTTTTAACTGCCATGGCTTTAATATTATGGTCAACACCTGCAAGAATCTTAAACCCGGCAAGTTCATCAGTCATATTTTTTGCAGATTCAAAATGCTTTAAGACAAGAGCTGTTGTATCTCTCTTTTTTAAACAGCCAAGATATGATAGGGCCAGATTTTTAAAACTACGATCAGCCATAGCTTCATGGGACAGGCTTAAGACGTCAGATTTTGAGCAAAAGTCAACCACATCCTCAAATTGATTTTTCAGCTGTTTTGCAATTTCATGTTTTAAAAATTTTTTTGCCTTATGTATGGCATTAACATCAATAATATCAAAATATTCTTTGATCTGAGTTTCCAATGGCAAAAAGAGAGCTTTTGATAAAAAAGCACGGTCTGTTTTTTGATCTGTTAAAGCTTTTTTAAAGGCATCAATTAAATTTACAGAGACAGATAATTTTTTATCATCATGAATGCAGTTGATAATCTGTTTGAGCTCTTTAATAAAAAGTGTCTGTGCTGCATCCCATCTGTTAAATTCATCTGTGTCACTGGCCATTAAAAATGCAAGTTCTTTATTAGTAAAGTCAGTCTCAATTTTAACAGGAGCAGAAAATTGCCTGAATATGGATGGAAGGCAGTCTTTTTCAATATTATTAAAAATAAACGCCTCTTTATCTTTTCGAAGCTCAATCAATTTATTGTCGCCATCTTGAGTATCATCTGCAATGTCAATGGTTATATCATTTCCATTGGCATCTATGATTCCAAAATTGACAGGTATATGAAATGGTTTTTTAATATCTTGATTTTTATCTGCAGGAGTACTCTGTTCAAATGTGATTTTAAGCTGTTGAAGTTTTTCATCATAGGATCGAACCATTGTAACGTTTGGCGTGCCAGACTGTGAATACCACAATTTAAATTGCTCAAGATCTATACCTGAAGCCTCCTGCATAGCAAAAACAAAATCTTCTATGGTGACAGCCATACCGTCAAATTTTTCAAAATAGAGCTGCATACCTTTTTGAAAATTTGTTTCTCCAAGCAGTTGATGGATCATTCTTATGAGTTCCGAGCCTTTTTCATAAACAGTCATGGTATAAAAATTATCCATTTTTATGTATGACTTTGGCATAACTGGATGGGTCATAGGTCCTGCATCTTCTGGAAATTGATGGGTTCTCAGGTTTGAGACAATTGAGATTCTTTTAACGCTTCTTGAATTTAAATCCGAAGAAAATTCCTGGTCCCTGAAAACCGTTAATCCCTCTTTTAAACTCAATTGAAACCAGTTTTTAAGGGTCACTCTGTTGCCTGTCCAGTTATGGAAATATTCATG
>JAOZRI010000017.1 GCA_029940235.1 Desulfobacula sp.
CTTTTCCATTAATAGTTGTTGTAAATGTTTTTTCCATAATTTTTTCCTATAATAAGTAAGGCGAAAATGATAAGGAAATTTCTAAAAATTATAAACCCGCATGTCTGACATCAAACCTGATACTCTTAAAGATCAAAAATTGTCGGCTACTTAAAATTATAAATTTAATGGCAGGCATGCGAACTTATCTAAAAATTTCCCTTAACATTGTCGCTTAAAAATAATAAACCGGTTTTTGACCAAACATAGTCAAAAACCGGTTGTGTTTCATTGTTATCGTCTTAATCCGAGTTCTTCAATCAGGGAACGATATCTGTTTATATCTTTTTTCTTGAGATAATCAAGAAGGCTTCTGCGCCTTCCAACAAGGATCAGCAAACCACGTCTTGAATGATGATCTTTTTTGTGCTCTTTGAGATGCTCTGTAAGATAAGAAATACGGTGGGTTAAAATTGCAACCTGCACTTCTGGTGAACCTGTGTCAGAATCATGAATTTTAAATTTTTCAATCATCTCCTCTTTGTTTTCTGCTAATAAAACCACTTTAAAACTCCTTTATATGGAATAAATAAAATATGGTATTTTTCAACAATCCGCTCTTTTATGATTTCCCATCCAATATTCCATTCAGAAAAAAGAAATGCAGAGCAGATTGTTATACCATTACAAATATGTATAACTGTAACTTTATATCAATTAACTTAAGAAAACGCAAGAATAATTATACTCCTGCCTATTTTCATCTATCTGCACTATGGCAAGCAACTCATTATTCTCATCTATTATCCCTATGGCTTGACCAGGTGCTGAAACAGGCGGTTCCATCTCCTTGGTTGAAAGCTTCTGCCCAAATTTAATTTTTCTCATCAAAGAGCTGCCCACCACAATTTTAGGCATAAATTCAAGACAATCTGACATGGAAATAATTCTATCTTGTGCAGCATATTTATCAAGAGCTTCAAGTTCAGAAAGTTCAATGGCATTTTTAAGTTTGAATGCGCTGGACTGTGTTCTGCAAAGTTTTGAAAGATGGGCTCCACACCCAAGCTTTCTTCCCATGTCAAAGGCAAGGCTTCTAATATAGGTTCCTGAAGAACAAAAGACCTCAATATCAAAAAAAGGCAATTTAATCTGCTTGATTTTCAGGCTGAAAATTTCAATCTGCCTTGGTGGTTTTGTAATTTTCTTTCCCTGGCGCGCAAGTTTATACAGGGGTTGACCCTTATGCTTTAAAGCAGAAAAAGCTGGAGGAACTTGATCCTGTACACCCACAAAAGATCTTATAACTTGCTCGAGGTCTTCTTTGGTAAGTGTACCCATTACATCATCTGATGCTGTAATGGTGGTCTTACCTGTTAAATCATAGGTGTCAGTCTCCCTGCCAAGGCAGACTCTTGCAAGGTATTTTTTATGACCTTCAAGGAAAAATTGCGAAATTCTGGTTGCCTTGTTAATGGCACAAAGCAACAGTCCCGTGGCAAATGGATCAAGGGTACCTGTATGTCCAATTTTTTTAATTCCAAAGGCTTTTTTAACGCGGGAGACCACTCGAGCTGAAGATATACCCTCTGGCTTATTAATTGCTATGATGCCGTTTTTCATCTATTTATTGCACGGACAGACCTGAATGCCTGAACATGTACATATCCTTGTCAGTCTGTCCTTGCACCTGTCTCTACATGGGTTAAAAAAATAGTGAAATTTAAAATCCAACAAGGTAGTTTTCTTACTCTTCAGATATTCCAATATTGGCAGATTTAATCAATGCGTCCATCTCGGCTGCCTTGTCAAAAGAATCATCATAGAAAAATTTCAAATCCGGCATATATTTTAATCCGAGCTTGGGTGCAATTCTTTTTTTAATAAAACCTTTGGAATTTTTAAATCCTTTAAGGGCCTGTGAAATTCGCTTTTTATCTCCAAAAACAGTGATATAAATATGGGCAACCCGAAGGTCAGGGGTCATCTTGACACCGCTGATGGTAGCCATCTCAATCCTTGGATCCTGCATTTTTTTGCTCAAAAGTTCAGTAATAGCTTGTTGAATTTTACCACTGATTCTTTCAGCTCTTGTATAGGGTTTCATCTTTAAAATTAATCAGCTTTATACTTTCTCTCTTCAACTTCATAGCATTCAATAACATCACCCACCTTGATATCATTAAATTTTTCCAAGCCAATACCGCATTCAAAGCCCTGTTCCACCTCTTTGACATCATCTTTAAATCGGCGCAGAGATGAGATCTGTGTATCACGTTTGATTACACCATCTCTCAGGAGCCTTACATTTTTGCCTCGGATAACCTTGCCTTGAGAAATCTGACAGCCTGCAATTGTACCCATTTTTGGAATTACAAAGACATCACTAACATCTGCCTGGCCTATGATATTTTCATGGAATGTTGAAGGCATCATGCCATCAAGAGCAGATTTAATGTCATTTATCACATCATAGATAATATCATAAAACCGCATATCCACATGCTCCTCTTTGGCAAGTGTTCGGATCTGGGGTGTGGGTCGTACATTAAAACCTACGATAATTGCATCGGAAACAGCTGCCAGGGCAATATCAGAATCATTAATAGTACCAGTACCAGAATGGACTATTTTAATATCCACTTCCTCTTTGGCAAGATCTTTTAATGAATCATTCAATGCTTCGATGGAGCCTTGAACATCTGCTTTAACAATAAGTCTAAGTTCTTTAATTGCTGCAGTACCAAGGTTTTCAAACATCTTCTCAAGGTTAGCCCGGCTTTTTTTGGCAAGCTCTTTTGCTCTCTGTTTCTGCATTCTGTGGCCGGCAATCTGCTTTGCATCTTTATCAGAGGCCACTGCAATAAATTCATCTCCGGCATTTGGCACACCATTTAAACCAACAATTTCAGCTGGTGTACTTGGGCCTGCTTTGTGGAATCTGTTTCCGCCATCATCAATCATTGCCCTTATTTTACCCGAATGTAATCCGCATACCACAGAGTCACCATCAGACAGAGTTCCCTGTTTAACAAGAACAGTTGCCACAGGACCACGTCCAGTATCCAATCTTGATTCAACCACATAACCAGATGCTTTTTTATCAGAATTTGCCCGTAGTTCCAAAACTTCAGACTGGAGTAAAATCATTTCAAGAAGTTCATCAATACCATCTCCTGTCTTTGCAGAAACTTTAACAAAAATAGTATCCCCACCCCAATCTTCAGCAAGCAGATCAAATTCAGAAAGTTCACGCATGACCCTGTCAGGATCAGCTCCATCCTTGTCCATTTTATTAACAGCAACCAAAACCGGTACTCCTGCTGCCTTGGAGTGATTTATTGCCTCTTTGGTCTGGGGCATAACTCCATCATCTGCGGCAACAACAAGGATAACAATATCCGTAACCTTGGCTCCTCTGGCCCTCATTGCAGTAAAGGCAGCATGACCTGGAGTATCAAGAAAGGTAATCTGTCCGCCATTTGAGGTTTTAACATTATATGCACCAATGTGCTGGGTAATACCACCAGCTTCACCACTGGTGATCTTAGATTCTCTGATTACATCAAGAAGTGAAGTTTTCCCATGGTCAACATGGCCCATGATGGTAACTACCGGAGCTCTTTCAGTAAGGTTGCCGTCATCGCCATCATCATTTACAATACTAAGCAGAGTCTCCTCTTCAAAGGATGCTTTTTCCACCTCAAAATTAAATTCTGTGGCAACCAGTGCAGCTGTATCAAAATCAATTGTCTGATTCACCGTTGCCATGACACCCATACCCATCAACTTGGCAATCATCTCATTTGCTTTAATACCCATACGTTTTGCAAGTTCTGCAAGTTCGATGGCCTCATCAATTTTAATACGCCTTTTTATGGCCTTGGGTGTTGTAATCTGGGTTTGCTGATAATTTTCCTTTCTCCCTTTTGCTCCCTTTTTACCACGTTTTTTTCTGCCTCGACCGCCTTTATATAGTGCAGCGCCTTCAACGATAGATTTTTTCCTGCGTTTTTGTCTTTTTACAAAAGGCTTGTCACCATCAAAGCCAGGCTTTCTTTTATCTTTTTTCCGTTTCTCATCACCTGGCTGGGGTGGTTCAATGGGTGGGGCAGCAGTAGCAGCAGAAGATGGTTTTGCATGCTCTTTCTTACTAAATTGTTTTTTTCTGATACCTGGTTTAGGCCTGGAACTTCTAACTTTTTTTCTGTCATCCCCAGACTTGGCTTTTTTCAAATTTTCAAGGACTGATGGGTCTGCAATTTTAACAATCTTGGCAGGGGTAGATTTTTTCTTTCTCTTTTTTGGCTTCTCTCTCTTATCTTGTATCTCTTTTTTATCTTCTTCCTTGGGAACGGCCGCAGTGACATCATCCTGCTTTTTTAAAGGCTTTTCCTTCTGTTTTTCTATATCAGGTTTCTCTTCTTGGGTTTTCTTCTCTTCTTTTTTGTCTGCCTTTGCCTTCTCAATTTTTGATTTTTTCTTTTTCTTAGAGCTGGCTACTGGTTTTTCAACTTCCTGCACAGGATCAGGTTCAGACTCTTCTTTTTCAGTAACAACAGGCTTAACTATTTTAGCAGGTGCAGATTGTTTTTTCTTCTTTTTCTTAGATTTTGTAGTCTCTTTTTTAGGAGCAGGAGTTTTTTTCTTGTCAATTGTTTCTTTACTCTCTTTTTGCTTCTCTCCGGAAGTGTCAGATGCAGAAATATCAGGTTTGTCAGTCTCTGGTTCTTTTACAACTTCTTCTTTTACAACTTTCTTGCTTGTGGAGGTATCTGTCTGTTCAGATTTATCTTCTTCTATGGTGATGGCTTCCTGTTCAATTTCAGACTCAACTGTCTCGTCAGCAGATGGCTTCCGCCGACGTATGACAGATGGTTTTATTTTAACAACAGACTGTTTTTTCTTTTTTCCGAGAAGCATCTTTTTAATTTTGCCAATATCACTATTTTCAAGAGAACTCATATGGCTTTTAACTTCAATTTTCAACTCTTTCATCTTATTAAGAAGCGCTTTGTTCGTCATATTCAGATCTTTAGCTAACTCATATACCCTGATCTTCGCCATTTATTGCCCCCAAGTAATACTATTTATTTTTCTTTTGTTCTGCAATTTATTAGTTCTATACTATCTGTATTAATTATCTTTATCTTCTTGAACAGCCTGATCATCTTCAGGCTCTTCTTTGGACTCTTTTTCTGGCTCTTCTTGTTCTTTTGCTTCTACTTGTGTATCTGAGGATAGATCTGCTGTCTCTGCCACTTTCTGAGCCTCAAGCAGTTCTTCATCTTTTACCAAAATTGTTTTTGCCTCTTCAACAATCTCTTTTGCCCTGGATTCTTCCAGATCACTTACTGAAACAATATCTTCAATTTCAGCCTGTGCTATATCCACAATAGAAGAATACCCTCCTTTGAAAAGAGCTTCTGCCAAAGATAATCCCACATCCGTAAGCCTCATGAGGCTGTCATATCCCTGTTTTAATTCACGGCTGTACTCTTCTTCGCTGGTTACTTCGAGATGCCAGCCTGTTATTTCACAGGCAAGGGAAACATTCTGTCCACCTTTACCTATCGCAATGGAAAGGTATTCATCATTTACAATTACCTCCATGGATTGATTATCTTCATCAATAATCACCCTTGCTATTTCAGCCGGAGAGAGAGCATTACAGACAAATCTTGCTATATCCGGACTCCATTGAACAATATCAATTTTCTCACCGCGAAGTTCTTGTACAATACTTTGAACTCTGTTGCCTTTCATTCCCACACAGGCTCCAACCGGATCAACATCAGAATCAATGGAAGATACAGCAATTTTTGCTCTTAACCCTGGTACCCTGGCGGCCCCGCGCAGTGTTACAATGCCTTCTGCAACTTCCGGGACTTCAGTTTTAAACAGTTCAACCAGAAATTCAGGATGGGTGCGGGATAAAAGGATCTGTGCACCCTTTGACTCTTCTAATACATCCAGAACATAGGCTCTGATGCGATCTCCCCGCTTATAATTTTCCCTTGGCATCTGATCTCTTGGTCTTAAAACTGCTTCTGCCTGCCCCAGGTTGGCAATAATGCTGCCTCTGTCAAAACGCTGAACAATACCATTAATAATTTTTCCTTTTTTATGGATAAAATTTTCATAGACTGCATTTCTTTCAGCTTCTCTCATTTTCTGAATTATGACCTGCTTGGCTGACTGGGCAGCAATGCGACCAAATTCTTCTGTATCTATCCTGATTCCAAGGCTGTCTCCTATCTCACACTCTGGATCATATTCATAACCCTCTTCAAGGGTTAATTCACTATCTGAATATTCAACTTCTTCTACAACTTCTTTAAAATGGAAAACCTCAACATCACCACTCTTACTGTCATAATGAACCTCGATATCAGCTCTGGCTCCGATTTTTTTTCTTGCTGCTGAAATAATAGCCTCTTTTATAGTAGTAATTAGAACTTCAGCATCAATACCTTTTTCACGGCTCACCTGATCAATAACTCTTTTAATATCTGTGATAAACATTCTTTATTGTTCTCCATTTTGGTGACCTGCAAGTTTAGCTTTGCTGATCACATGATCTGATATTTCAATTTGCTTTTTATCAATTAGAATTACAACAGAATCATCATTAACTATTTCAAGAATTCCAATAAACTTTTTTTGATTCTCAATCAACTCATTTGTCCAGATTTTTACTCTCTCCCCCTTGAATCGATGAAAATCATTCTTTGTATTTAAAGGTCTGTTTGGGCCTGGTGACGACACTTCAAGTCGATATTTGCCAATATTGTCAATTTGAATATCAAGCAGATCACCAAGCTGGCGGCTGATATAGACACAATCAGCAAGTGTAATACCACCTTGCTTGTCCAGAAAAAGCCTGACAACCTTCTCCTGGTTACTTTTGACAATATCCATATGAACAAGCTCAAAATTTTCACCCTGGCACAATGGTTGAGCCACTTTTTTTATCTGGTCAATTAACATGCTGTTATGTGGCTTTCCTGTATTACTCTAATTTTATTAATTCTAACCATAGTTTTGTTCGTCCTTAAATACAAAAACGGGCAGATGCCCGTTCCTACTACAACTTTAACCAATCTTTACCAAAAAAAATCAAAGGCTCAGATCATATCTGCTTTCCATCAATGGAACCTAATCTACCACATACCTGCCTTAAGTCACCTGCCTAAAGCTGGAGCGGGCAACGAGACTCGAACTCGCGACATCAAGCTTGGGAAGCTTGCACTCTACCAGCTGAGTTATGCCCGCATTAGCCAGTAAACTTACCAAACCCTGCTCGGTTTGTCAATTTATTATTCCGGCAAATCTGCATTAAACATATCAATAATGGTTTTTGAAATATTTGTATGCAGTTTTTTAATATTCTTCTCTTTTAAAGTTTTATTTGCAGCCCTGTACACAAGGCGGAAAGAGAGAGATTTTTTATTTTCTGAAAGAGACTGCCCTTCAAAGGCATCAAAAAGAAAAACATTTTCAATCAAGGATTGCTTTTGTGAAATTTTTTCAAACTGTTCAAGAACTGTCCCAATGGTTATTGATTTGTCAACAATAATTGTAATGTCCCTTGCAACAGAAGGGAATTTTGGCAAAGGCTCGGCTGTGACAGATTCTGGAATCAAATCCTGCAAAGCTTTAAAATTCAGATCAAAAACAAATGCATCCTGCTTTAATCCATAATTCTTTAAAACTTTTGCATTGATTTTTCCAAGGTTGCCGATGATGGAATCAGCTGCCTTGATATTGGCTGCATAGCCGTTTTGATAATAAGGAAATCTGTCATCTTCAATCTTGTCAAAACTTATATTTTTGACCATCAGACCTTGGAGAAGACCTTCAACCACACCCTTGAGATCAAAAAAATCAAGCTTAGTTTTTTTTGAATACCAGGAGTGGTCAGAACGATTACCTGTCATAATAGCAGCAACAACTTCTGTCTCTTCAGGCAGAGAACCCTTTTGGGTGGCAAAGAAAATTTTACCTATTTCAAAAAATTTTATTGAGTCTTCCTGCTGGGAAATATTTTTTTTCATTGTTCCAAGAAGTCCTGGAATCAGAGAACTCCTTAAAACCGACATCTGATCAGAAATCGGGTTTAAAATAGTTTCAACCCTCCTTCTTTTATCCTGATCAGACAAGTTTAATCCATCGCATGAATTTGCATGAATAAAATTATAATTAATTGCTTCAAAAAAAGAAAATCCTGTCATTATCTGCCGGATATTGCCCCGAAGAGGGATTTTTTTATCAAGGAGTCTACCTTTTGCAGCAATTACAGGATAACTTGTCTCAATATTATTATACCCCCAAAGTCTTGCTATCTCTTCGGAAAGATCTTCAGGTCGTGCAACATCTACTCTAAATGAAGGTATTCCAACATTAAGCCTTGCATCATCAATATTCTCAACTTCAAAATCCACTGACTCAAGAAGATGTTTAATTTCATTGACACTTAATTTTGTACCAAGCCTGATGTTCAGAGCATCACTATTGAGATCAATTGCAACCGGGGCAATTTTTTGCGGGTATTCATCGATAAGATCTTTTGCAATACTTGCCCCATCGCAAACTTGAGCTATCATGGAGAGAGCCCTGTTCAAAGCATTTACTGTACCTTCAGGGTCAGCTCCCCGCTCAAATCTGTGGGAAGCATCGGTTGCAATCCCGGTTTTCTTTGCAGTTTTTCTGATTGAAACAGGATGAAAATATGCACTCTCCACAAGTACTTTTGTTGTGGAATCAGAAATTTCTGAATTCTCACCACCCATTACTCCTGCAAGGGCAACCGGCCTTGCGCCATCACAAATCATGAGCATATCAGATTCAAGTTTATGCTCTTTACTGTCAAGTGTTGTAAACTTAGCATCCCTGCCCGCTCTTCTGACAATAATACTGCCTTTAGCAACATCATCAAAATCAAAGGCATGAAGGGGCTGACCTGTTTCCATCATAACAAAATTTGTTATGTCAACAACATTGTTTACAGGTGTCAGTCCTATGGATTCTAATTTTTCCTGGAGCCAGAAGGGAGAAGGTTCAACTTTAACATCAAATAAAAGGCCTGCACTATATCTTGGACAGAGATCAGGATCAATGATTTGGACTTTGGCATGATCATGGATGGAGATATTACTAATTTTATCCTGTGGCAGTGTATAGTCGGGCAGTGATATTTTTTGTACCGGGTCCATAAAAGCCCCTACTTCACGAGCCACACCAATATAGCTGAGACAGTCAGGTCTATTTGGAGTCAAATCAATTTCAAAAATAGTGTCTGAAAGCGTTAATGCTTTTTCAAGGGGAGTTCCAGGTACAAACTCTCCCTCTAAATCCATAATGCCTGCTGCATCGGTCTCAAGTCTTAATTCAGAAGCACTGCACAGCATGCCGGCAGACACTTCTCCTCTAAGCTTGCCCTTTTTGATTTTAAACTCTCCGGGAAGGACAGCTCCTGGAAGAGCACACGGCACAAACATATTTTCATGAACATTGGGGGCACCGCAGACAATCTGGATTAATTCATCCCCACCTGCATCAACCTGGCAAACAGATAATTTATCTGCGTTGGGGTGTTTTTTAACTTCAACAACTTGTGCAACAACAATATTATCAAGGTAATTATATCTTTGTTCCACAGCTTCTACTTCAAGACCTGCCATGGTTAATTTTTCTGAAATTATTGAAGGTTCAAGATCAGTATATACATACTCTTTTAACCAGCTTAAACTGACTTTCATAATTAAAACTGCCTTAAAAAACGGATATCATTTTCAAAAAATTTTCTTATGTCATCAATACCAAATTTGAGCATGGCAAGACGTTCAATCCCCATACCAAAGGCAAATCCCGTGTATTTTTTGGTATCATATCCAACATTTTCAAAAACAGCAGGGTGAACCATCCCGGAACCGAGTACTTCAAGCCAGCCAGTTTTTGAACAGATTCTGCACCCCTTGCCTTTACACATGACACAACGAATATCTACCTCTGCACTTGGTTCAGTAAAAGGGAAAAAACTTGGTCTGAACCTTAAAGAAGTCTGTTTATCAAAAAACTGATGTATAAAAGTGGTTAAGATTCCTTTTAAGTCACCAAAAGAGATTTTTTTATCCACCATTAAACCCTCGACCTGATTAAACATGGGAGTATGGGTGACATCTGAGTCACATCTGAAAACTTTTCCAGGTGAAATAATTCTTACAGGAGGGTTGGTTTTTTCCATTACACGGGGCTGAGATGGGGATGTGTGAGTTCTTAAAACAATATTTTCTGACACATAAAAAGTATCCTGCATATCCCGTGCAGGATGATATTTTGGAATATTCAAGGCCTCAAAATTATAATAATCTGTTTCAACTTCAGGACTTTCAGCAATATCAAATCCAAGTCTGAGAAAAATATCACAAATCTCATTGGCCACCTGGGTTATGGGATGCAGAGAACCTTTTTGAGTCAACCTTCCGGGAAGAGTAACATCAATGCCTGTATAATTGTTATCTTCAACACTCTCAAATTTTAAAAAAGCATTCTTAAATACTTTTTCAAGCCTGCCTTTAAGAATATTTGCATCCTTGCCGGCAGTGGGGCGCTCTTCAACCGGCAGAGAAGAAATATTTCTCAAAAACCCAGTGAGCACACCTTTTCTGCCAAGATATTTTATTGAAAGCTGTTCTAACTGATCAGAATCATCAGCCTTGTTAATACTCTCCAAAGCCTGTTTTTCAATATCAATAATACTATTATGCAAAACACCCTCTCAAATGGTTATAGTTTTGCTGTGGCAAGTGATGCCAGTTGTGAAAAAGCACCTGGATCAGATATTGCAAGATCAGCCAAGACTTTGCGATCAAGTTCACTGCCTGCAAGCTTAAGACCATTCATGAATTTGCTGTATGAAAGTTGATTAATCCTTGCTGCTGCATTAATTCTAACGATCCAGAGCTTTCTAAAATCTCTTTTCCTTGCTCTTCTATCTCGATATGCGTACATCAACGCTTTATCAACAGCATCTGCAGCTGTGCGGTATAATTTACTTCTCCCGCCTCTAAAACCTCTGGCAAGTTTAAGCACTTTATTTCTGCGTCTTCTTGCTTTAAATCCTCTTTTAACTCTCATTTTAAAAAAACTCCTTCATTCTCCATGCTCTATTGTGAGCAATTTATCTATATGCTTTATTTAAATTGATTAGAAATCTGATATTGTCTGCAGGTCAGAAGCTTCTATCCATTGGGTAACAAACGTCTGACTTCTTTCATATTATCCTTATCAATCATCTGATCCAACCTGTAAGATCTTTTTCTCTTGGTGGTTTTTTTGGTTAATATATGGCTGGAGTGGGATTTTCTGAATTTATATTTCCCTGATCCTGTTTTTTTAAAACGCTTAGCAGCGGCTCTGCAAGTTTTAATTTTTGGCATTTCATCCTCTCTATTTATTACAATTTACAAAAAGAGATGGTGATATATTTATAAAATCCAACAATATACCACCATACATTTACTATATATCTAAAGCAGTTTTGCTATTACATTAAAGTGAAATAACTTAGATTATCTCGGTCCTAAAAGCATAGTGATGACACGTCCTTCAAACTTAGGGGCCTGCTCAACCTGTGCAAACTCTTCAGTCATGACAACAATTTTTTCAAGGACCTGATTGGCCTGTTCTTTTAAAATAAACTCCCTGCCTCTAAAAACAAGAGTAATTTTAACCTTATCATTTTTACTGATAAATTTTTCAATATGACGGACTTTAGTTGCAAGATCATGGTCATCTGTTTTAGGCCTTACCTTTATTTCCTTTATCTGAGTACTTCTCTGTTTACGTTTAGCCTCCTGCTTTTTTTTGGTCTGCTCGTATTTAAATTTCCCAAAATCCATTATCTTGCAGACAGGTGGCTTTGCACCGGGTGAAACCTCAACCAGGTCAAGAGCATCTGCCCCAGCAATCTTTAATGCCTCGTCAATGGGTACAATACCTATCTGTTCACCATCAGATCCTATAACACGAACCTGACTGGCTCTGATTCCTTTATTGACACTTGTCTGATCCTGTCTTCCTCGCTTAGCTATTTTTACACCTCCTGCAAGTACATAATGCTAAATTTAATAGAACAAGTATAATCCTGTAATTATAACGACCTGCACAAAAAAATGCAAGCATTATTTGTTTTAAGACTCTTTTATCTTTTTTTGTTCCAGGATATAGCTTTCTAAATAACTATTCTTCCAATACAAATTTGTCTCTTTATTAAAAAAATTATAAAAAAGATCAAGACTTTTTTGACGTGACACTCCTGGGATGACATCAATCCTGGATTTTGAATATAAGGGCGGCAATTTGCTTAAATCACACGCTGTTCCCCCACCCATCGGGTCTTCAAAAGAGTACACTATCCTTTTTATGCCTGACAAAATAATTGCACCAAAACACATCAGACAGGGCTCCATGGTAGAAAAAAGAGTCAATTTTTCCGGCACAAAAGATTTCTTAATGGTTTCAAGATGTTTTAATGCTCTTATCTCGGCATGATCTGTTTCGTTAAATACTGCCACATCCTTGTTAGTTCCCCTTCTTGCACCACTGGCAATAACTTCTCCATCGTCCACAATCACACATCCAACCGGAAACTCTCCCCTGTTAAATGCTTTTCTCGCCTGATCCAATGCCAGGTTCATATAAAATTTGTAATCCAAATTAAAATAATTCTCTTAAACTATCCATAGTATAATTTATATAAGCAGACAGATATCTGCATCGGCAGACTGTTACAAAACGCCAATTTTCATTCTGTAACAGCCTGTCGAGTTACAAAGCACTCTTTTTCTCAACTTTGTTTATTGATAGAAAATAGTTGCTAAAAACTATTCGATTGTGTAACAAGTGTCAAAAGTATCAATAAACTTTTAATAATTAACTACATATTATTTTATTGAATTTCAAGACTTATTCAATACTAAATTTATGACAAAAGATAATATATATATAAAAGAACAATCCGAGGACACAAAACTTTGCATAAGAGAACAATTTCAAATCAGAGAAAAAAGTTTCCTGTCTGAATTTGGTACACTTAGCACAAATGCCAGGCGTAAAGATCAAGCAAAAAACAGCTGCAACATAAGAACACCTTTTCAGCTTGACAGGGACAGCATTGTTTATTCCAACGCATTCAGGCGTTTAAAACACAAAACTCAAGTTTTTCTATCCCCTCTTGGAGATCATTATAGGACCCGGCTTACCCATACTCTTGAGGTTGCAGAGATTGCCAGAAATATCGCAAGGGCCATGCGCCTTAATGAAGATCTTGCAGAAGCCATTGCACTGGGTCATGATCTTGGCCATACGCCCTTTGGACATGGTGGAGAAATGGCACTTATAGAAGTTTACTCTTCTCATTTTTCACATTCTGATCAAAGTTTAAGGGTGGTGGATTGCCTTGAAAACTCAGGAAAAGGTCTGAACCTGACTTTTGAAGTAAGAGACGGTATCCTTAAACACTCCAAAGGCTTTGGCAATATTCTTCCATCAACCCCGGGAGATACGGCAATCACCATTGAAGGAAGAGTGGTCAGAGTCGCCGATATTATTGCCTATTTAAACCACGATCTTGATGATGCTTTAAGAGCCAAAGTTATCCTGCCCAACGAAGTGCCGGAGATCTGCATAAAAAAACTTGGCAGAACACACTCTGAAAGGGCAAGCAATATGATTGAGCAGTTAGTGTATAACAGCGGCCCTGAAGATGGTAAATTTATTCTCAGTATGAGGCAAGATACATTTCATGCCATGACAATACTGCGTAAATTTTTATATGATAAGGTCTATAGATCCCCTGTAGTGCATAATGAATTCCTAAAAGCAAAAACAGTGATTATAGGACTATATAACTATTTTTTAGATAACCCTGAAACACTGCAAAAAGAGCTGAAAAAGATGGAGATGGCTCCATGGGATTCTTCAAAGAACCCTTTAAAACGTACTGTTTGTGATGTGATTGCCAGCATGACAGACAGGTATGCCTTAAATCTTTACTCCAGGCTTTTTTTCCCAAGCCCGTTTCCCCTGGTATAGCCCAATTGGTATAATTTAATCACAATCATGGAACCTGAAATATTTAAGCCGCTGATAAACCTTTTTGACAGCATGGATAAGACCTGGGATCAGGTTGCCGCAGGCTACTTTTTTCAATGTAATGGGTGTGAAGATAACTGCTGTAAATCCCTGTTTTTCCACCATACATATATTGAAAAAGCTTACCTGCTCCATGGCTTTAATGGACTTGATAAAAACAGGCAAACAGCAATTTTAAACAGAGCACAAAATTATTACAATAAAACCTTTAACCAGCCAGGAGCAGTTAAAAGCCATAAGATTAACTGCCCTGTAAACGAGAATGATCTCTGTATTTTATACCAGTTTCGACCAATGATATGCAGGCTTCACGGCCTGCCCCATGAATTACAAAGACCTGGATCTGATCCTGTCAAAAGCCCTGGCTGCAATGCTGGATTGTTTAATGACAAACCATATATTAAATTTGACAGAACACCTTTTTATCAAAAAATGTCTCAAATAGAATTACTATTTCGCAAAACTTTGAATAAAACAGGCAGAATCAAAGAGAGTATTGCTCAAATGCTGATTTCACAATAATTGCCACAAGCGGCTTGCAATTGTTAAGTTACAAAATAAAAAACAGCTGAATTAAAAAATTTTAATTGGTTTTTTTATATAAATATTTTATTTAAAGGATCACATGGATACACAAGAGAAAAAAATTGTCACCATTGGCGGAGGAAGCGGTCAATTCATTTTTTTATCAGGATTAAGAGATCTTGAAGATATACAGATAACCGCCATTGTTTCCATGGTGGATTCAGGAGGAAGTACTGGCAGATTGAGAGATGAACTTGGAATTCTTCCTCCCGGAGATATCTTAAAATGTATACTTGCCCTCTCTCCGTATCAAGATTCCTGTAGGTCCATCCTGCTTAAACGTTTTCAAAAAGACCGCCGCCTGGCAGGTCACAGTGCTGGCAACATGCTTTTAACAATGCTTTCAAGATACACAGGAAATTTTCCTGGCGGCGTAATGGCACTTGCTGAAATACTTGATGTGGACGGTACTATTCTACCTGTTACAATAGACAGGGCAACTCTGGTAGCTGAACTTACAAACGGACAGCGCATATACGGGGAAGAAGCCATTGATCTGCCAAGGGGTACACAACGAGAACAGATACGAGATGTATTTTTAGTCCCCCACCACCACTCTTCAATTTCAGTTTATCCACCGGTGTTAGATGCAATTGAACATGCAGACTATATTTTTATCGGCCCTGGAGATCTGTTTACCAGTATTATACCTAATCTTATTGTTCCCGGAGTAAAAGAGGCTTTACAGAAAACATCTGCAAAAATATATTTCACCATTAATATAATGACCAAATTTGGAGAAACCCATAATTTTACAGGCAAAGATTTTGTTATAAATTTGGAAAAACGCCTTGGCCGGAAAATCGATGGCATAATTGGGAATAAGACAAAACCAATAAAACAAACCCTTGATAACTATCTTGAACAAAAATCAAATTTTGTAGATATAGATACAACTGACCCATTCTGGGAGAGCAGGAAAATACAAATGGATGACTTTTTAGATATAGATTCAATTATTGTCAGACATGCTCCAAAAAAACTGGCCAGTATTGTTCAAAAGATCATCCTCAAAAACTAACAAGTCATTGCAAGGTAAATATGCCTGCACTGGAAATTTTGTGCTTTACAATTACAAAATCAAACAATATTATTTTTTAAAAAATGACACATTTTACGGGGATACAATGATTAAAATACTGATGATAGGAATGGGTGGATTTACAGGTTCTGTCTGCCGGCATCTTACCTATGAGTTTTCCAATAAAGTTTTTAATGAACCATTTCTCCCATATGGCACAATAATAGTTAATATAGCTGGATGCCTTTTTATAGGTTTTCTGGGCGGGTTGTTTGAAACAAGACAACTGTTCACCTCGGAAATCCGTGCATTGATCCTTGTTGGTTTTCTGGGAGGATTTACAACATTTTCAACCTTTGGATATGAGATATTTACAATTGCAAAAAATGGACAATATGTAGCTGCCATTACACACCTTATGATCCACCTGGTTCTTGGTTTTGGAGCTGTCTGGCTTGGATTTTCCATTTATAAATATTTATAACT
>JAOZRI010000219.1 GCA_029940235.1 Desulfobacula sp.
TTTGCAACTTTAAAAGTTTCAACCTGCTCCATGCTTCTAAGTATTGGAGCAGGTCTGCCCTGTGGATTCCTGCTTGGATATTTTGATTTCAGAGGGAAACAATTTTTACGCACTCTTGTTGATACAATGCTTGCCCTGCCAACGGTTTTCATTGGTCTTGCTGTTTATGCATTTATTTCAAGACAGGGGCCCTTTGGTGAACTAAGTCTTCTTTTTACCCTCACAGGAATTGCAATTGGCCAGACCATCCTGGCATTACCAATTGTAACAGCTCTTACTGCTTCCACCATTGAGAATATTGATCAGGATCTTAAACTAACCCTTGTTACCCTTGGAGCAGGCAAGCTCAATATTATTGCAACCTGTTTATGGGAGGTAAGATACGGTATCCTGGCAGCAGCGGTTACAGCCTATGGAAGAGTTTTAACTGAAGTAGGTATATCAATGATGGTGGGCGGTAATATTAAATACCACACAAGAACTATTACTACTGCCATTGCCCTTGAGACAAATAAGGGGTTATTTGCCAATGGTATTGCTCTTGGCCTTGTTTTAATCTTTATTGCATTTATTGTTAATTTTTCTCTCTCTTTTTTAAGGAAACAATGACAACAACAAAACCCCTATATCATTTAAAGGATATCTGCCATTACTATGGTAATACCAAAGTGCTTGATATTGATGAACTTAAAATTCAAAAAGGGTCAATTACAGGTTTGATAGGACCAAATGGCAGCGGGAAAACCACACTTTTACAACTTCTCGCCTTTGCACAAAAACCAACACAGGGGCAAATTTTTTATAAAGATCATCAGGAATTTCCATTTTCACCCAATATACGCTCAAAAATAACTCTTTTAACCCAGAAACCCTATCTTTTAAAAAGAACAGTTTTTGAAAATATTGCCTATGGTTTGAAAATCAGAAAAGATCGAAACAGTCTTGAAAACAGAATAGAAAAAGCTCTGTTAAATGTCGGGCTTGATTATAAAAAATTCAAGGATAGAAAATGGCATGAACTATCAGGTGGAGAAGCCCAGAGAGTTGCCATGGCAGCAAGGCTTATCTTAAAGCCTGAAGTGCTGCTTCTTGATGAGCCCATAGCAAGTGTTGATATCAAAAGTGCCAGACTTATCCGAAAAGCTTCTTTAAATGCTCAAAAAGAGTGGGGGGCCACACTTGTAATTGCAAGTCATGATCTGCAATGGCTGTATTCCATCTGTGACAAACAACTTTCCATGTTTAAGGGAAAACTCTTTTCAACAGGTGTTGAAAATATAATTTCAGGCCCCTTTGAAAAACGAGACACACAAACCCATATCAAAAGACTCAATGACAACCAGATAATAAAACTGCCCCCCCCTGCCCCGTCAACATGCAATGCCATAATCAAAAAAAAGAAAATATTTATTGCTCTTGAACAACAGGATGACCATGGCACTCTTAACCAGCTGTCAGGCCAGGTAGCTTCCATGCTTCTTGAAGAGAAAACCAGCCTTGTCATGGCAACAATCACAGTTCATGACATCTCTTTTGTCATAAGAGTAAACCCTCATGAAATCACAGATCTGAACCTCTATCCAGGCAAGAAAGTTATTCTCAAATTTTATCTTAATGATATTGAATGGATTTAGATTTAATATTTATTAATTTTTTAGAATTCTGGATTCAAAACAAGAAAAAACAGTCTGCCATATTGATTCATATGGCCTGCAGTAAACTGTGCATATTCACCATTGCCGCAAAAAAGGTCTGCCCGTGCAGGGCCCTTGATGGCACCTCCTGTATCCTGGTTCAACACAAAAAAAGAGGCTTTTTTCCAATCCTTAACAGAGTTAATATCTGATAAAAAATTAACATTTGAAGGATCTGGCAATTTGCTGAGCATGAAGCACAGGGCTCCCTTTGGAAATAGACCTGTATCTGTTGCAATTGAACGAAGAGCTGTAACTTCGACACCAAGACAGCCATAGGGTCCGCCACTTTCTTCTTGAAAAAATACAAAACTCCCATTATGGTGTAAAACTTCATCCATTCTGTCTGGATTGCATTCAAGCCATTCTCTAATGGCCTGCATGGACATATTCTCCTTTAAAATCTCATCTTTATTAATAAGATACCGCCCAATGGATTGATATGCATTTCCATTACTTTTTGCATAGTGAAGCCTTATCTCCTCTCTATTATCAAAAACAACTCTCCCAGACCCCTGAATTTCAAGGAAAAAGCGATCCACACGACTTTTAAGCCATGCCACAGGCTCTGATCTTGTATCAAAATCCTCAATCATATTAATCTGCTCTCTTGTATAATAGGGCACTATGGTTTTGTTTGCATCATTAACCCTTGCAACAAGACGTTTTTTGCCTTTATATTGATCTGAAAATGCTGATAAATCAATCTCCAGCAAATCATCTGGGATGGAATAAACAGGATATTTATAGACATCACTCTTTATTAAACTTCCTTCATAGGTCGGCTCAAAATACCCTGTGAAAAGAACCTGCTCTTCCTCATTGCCTGCTGCTTTATAAACAATAAACTTTGATTTTATAAATTGATTCAAATCTTCTGTGGAAGGATCTTGCTGCAAAAATGTCTTAAATATTTCTAAAGATGTGATCAAGTGGGCAGCATTAAATACTTCTTTACCATATTGATATTTTCTTTCCAAGGGAACTTTTTTAAAATATTCAAGACTCTTATCAATTGAAAATATTAAATCCTGAAAATTAAATTGATCAGTGAACAGTGGATACTCTCTTTGTTCAAGTTTTTTCAAAGAGTTGTATTTTGTGATCTCTTCTCTGACCCCGGGGAAACATCCACATAAAAAACAGAGCAATGCAATAAAACAAAAAATCCATATTTTATCGGGCAGGTGATTTGCCCATGCTGTCTTGCTAATCATCTTGAGCCTGCCTGTTAAATTCTCTTGTGGATGTTTTTGAATAATTGATCTCCTGCAAATCATTCAAAATATGTGAAGATACATCTAAACTCTCAAGTTTTTTTGCCGTGGACATAACCCTTGTTTCCATTGAACCTACAGTTCTGTTATAGGTTGCCACACATTTTTCAATATCTTTGCCAAGGCGGTTAATATTATCGGTCATTGTGCAAAGCCTGGAAAAAAGTTCAACACCAAGATTTCTGATCCCTTCAGCATTTTCATAACTCTTTTTTTGTTTCCATGAATATAAAATCGCCTTTAAGAGTGCTATCAATGTTGTGGGTGTGGCAAGAATAACTCCCTTTTCTATTCCCTTTTCTATTAAATCTGGACAGTGACTCAACGCAGCAGAGAAAAAATTTTCTCCTGGAATAAACAGCACCACAAATTCAGGAGTAGGAGATATATGCAAAAAATAATTTTTAGAAGATAAATTTAATATGTGCTTCATCACCTGCTGGCCGTGATGTTTCATCCGCTCTTGCTTTTGTTGATCTGTCTTTGCTTCAAGGGCATCAAGATAGGCCATTAAAGGCACCTTTGAGTCAATTATAATCTTGCGGTTTTCAGGCAGGGTAACCACCATATCAGGTCTGATTGAGCCAATATTGCCTTTTTTGGTACTGCCACTTTTTGATGAAAGCTGCTCCTTAAAATCACAATATTCAGACATACCGGAGAGTTCAGCAACTCTCTTTAAAGTTATCTCCCCCCAGCGCCCCCGGACATGGGGTACCCGCAATGCCTTTACAAGATTTGCCGTTTCAACATTAAGAGTATTCTGGCTTCTTCCCATTTCAAGGAGTTGTTCCGTTATGGAGCCATATGCTCTCTCCCTATCTTTTTCCATGCTGTTAAGGCGCTGTTCATATCTATCAAGGCTCTTTTGAACAGGATCAATGGTTTTTGATAAAGAAGACCTCTTTGATCTTGCAAACATTATACATACGAGTACACCAAGGGAAAAACCAAAGATGCAGAACATAAGATTGCCAAGAGTTATAATGGTATCACTATTTTGCAGTATAGGTTCCGCTTTTACCCCCTGATTTAGATTGAAGTTGGATATCAGATATTTTCATTGCCCTGTCATAGGATTTGCACATATCATATATGGTTAAAGCTGCAACAGACACAGCAGTCAAAGCCTCCATCTCCACACCGGTTTTTTCTATTAAAGAGACTTCAGCCTCAATATCAATACTACTGTTTTTTGTATCAAATGAAAAATCAACCCGTGCATGGGTGATATTTATGGGATGACACATGGGAATCAGATCAGATGTTTTTTTTGCTGCCATAACCCCTGCAATCCTGGCTGTTTCAAGGACATTTCCTTTTTTTACCTTTTCATCCATGATCATGGACAAGGTTTCAGGTTCCATGGAAATTTTCCCTGCTGCCACAGCAATGCGTTTGGTTTTCTGTTTATCTCCCACATCCACCATTCTGACCCTGCCGTCCTTATCAAGATGTGTAAAATCTGTCATTT
>JAOZRI010000596.1 GCA_029940235.1 Desulfobacula sp.
ACTATCACAATCTGTTGCCAAAGGTGACATTAATGTTCAGTCTCAAAAAACTAAAGTTTTTATTCATGCGTCACATCAAGACCATGATATGGAAACGACCGTGATAAAAGCGGCACAGGCTGCAACCGATTTTAGCTGGCTGAAAACCGGACAAGTCGTTTTTATTAAAACCGTTAACAATTCGGGTTTCTCCTATCCTTCCACAAGCAGTCCAATTGCAGTTTCAGCAATGATAAAACTTCTCAAACAAAAAGGTGCGGGAAGAGTTCTTGTGGGGGATATGTCGGGAATTGAACATCTTAAATTTTTCAAGGACAAAACAATTGGCAGCACACGGGATCTGATGAAAGCGTCAGGGATGCTGCAGGCAATTGAGGCAGCTGGTGGCGAGCCCTTTTTTTTTGAAGAGAGCGGGTGGGATTCCTTTTACCAGGATCATACCGATACAAATGAGCTTTGGAACACGGGTCTCATGATGCCGGACATATTAAAAAAAGTAGATCATATTGTGTTAATAGCGCGTTGTTCCAGGCATGTTCTGGCAGGTGCGTCTCTTGGACTCAAAGCGGTTGTCGGCTATTGGAGAACAGATACCAGGCTTCAATATCATTATCATGCCAAATTACTTCAAGAAAGGACGGCTGAGGGGAACAGGGCAAAAACGCTTTTAGATAAACAGCGACTGGTCATTTCCACAGGGGACAAACTCCTGGCCACTTTTGGACCTGATAACGGATATGTTCATACACCATCCGTGGGTTTGGTAATAGCATCAGAATCTGTTGTTGCCCATGATATGGTATCCCTGGCCTGGCTTTTACATAACAGAACCTTGTTGCCAAAACATGAACAGGACCGGTTCATGGACACCAGCACGGCTGTTGCAAAAGTGGGCAACAACATAGTGGTTAAATGGCTTGGAACTTTGGGAAAGAGCCTGATGTCCGAGAGTTTGTTGAAAAATGATCTAAAACACATCTGGGATGACAGGGTATTGAACCATGCGTACAGAATTTTTGGAGGTATTCCTGATATACATCTTGAGAATATTCAAAATACGGTATCCGAAAAGATGTTAAATACGCTTCGCAAGATGGTTCAGTATGGATAAACTAAAAGATTTCAACAAAAAAATAATAATTTTATGCACTATCTGCCTTGCCGCCCTGTTCATATTCCTGAGAGTATTTCCTTTTGGTCTTCCAGTTCCCTTCCTTTATGCCGTTATTATAATCTTTACTGCGGTTTCTG
>JAOZRI010000597.1 GCA_029940235.1 Desulfobacula sp.
CAACCATTCATTCCTACACAGGCGACCAGAGAATTCTAGATTTCCCCCATAAAGACTTAAGACGCTCCAGAGCTGCAGCATGTTCCATGATTCCTACAACTACAGGCGCCGCAAAAGCTGTATCCCTTGTTCTTCCAGAACTTGAAGGTAAGCTCAACGGTTTATCTGTTCGTGTACCAACACCCAATGTGTCCATGGTTGATCTTGTTGTAACAACACAAAAAGAGGACCTTACAATAGAAGAAGTCAACTCAGCCCTTAAAAAAGCATCCAAAGAGAACCTTGAAGGTATCCTGGGATATTGTGATCTTCCACTGGTTTCAATCGATTTTAACTCAAATCCACTTTCATCAATTATTGATGCAGGTTGCACAGATGTGATTAAAGGCAATATGGTTAAGATTTTCTCCTGGTATGATAATGAAACTGGATATTCTAACAGAATGATCGATCTTGCTACCATGGTCGGCAAATTCTAATAAATTATATCGGAGAATAAAAATGAACAGAAAAGTATTAATTGCAGGAAACTGGAAAATGTATAAAACTGGCTTGGAGGCAGTTCAAACTGCAAAGAAGCTAACTGTGCTTTGTGCAAATGTGGAAGATACTGAAGTGATGATTGCACCCTCCTATTTATCTCTACCACTAGTTGCACAAGTATTTCAAAATACAAATATTAAGACGGGTGCTCAGAACCTCTATTTTGAAAAAGAGGGGGCGTTTACCGGAGAAATTTCAGCAGATATGATTAAATCAGCTGGCGCAGAATATGTACTCATTGGTCACTCGGAAAGACGTCAGTTTTTTGGAGAAACCAATGCATCTGTATGTAAAAAAATAAAAGCTGCAATACAGTCAGGATTAAAACCGATATTGTGTATTGGAGAAACGGCAATCCAAAGGAACGAAGAAAAAACTTTTGTTGTTCTTGAAAATCAAATTTCGGATGGGCTGAAAGGTTTTGGACTTGGGGAACTGGGAGATTTAGTCATTGCATATGAGCCTGTTTGGGCTATCGGCTCGGGTAAAACAGCAAATATAGAACAGGTGGCAGAGGTTCATCAATATTTAAGGTCAGTGCTTGAAAAATTATTTTCAAAAGATTTGGCCGATGGAACAAGGATATTGTACGGTGGTTCTGTTAAGCCTGCAAATATAAAAGAATTTATGTCCATCGACAATGTTGACGGTGCCTTGGTGGGTGGAGCAAGCCTTGACGTATCTAACTTTATTCAAATTATCCAATT
>JAOZRI010000220.1 GCA_029940235.1 Desulfobacula sp.
TTTTTTTATCAAGACTAATTTAAGATTGCCATTATTAAAAAGCTTTGATAATTTAACAATGATGAATCTATCACATATGAAAAATCCTTCAAAGGAAAAATAATGACATTATTTCAAAAACTTAAGAATTTTATTCTTCAGATCAGAATTAAGATTCGTTGTGCAATAAAATATATGCTGGGAAATACCTATGACTATTTTTTATGTTTTTATCCTGGTAACACTGGATTTTTCACAAAAAAACTTATCCGACGACTGGTGAATAAACTTAATTTTGATGAGCATAATATAAAAAAAATTAAAGACATAGAAAAAGATAATATCATTGTCTATGCAAGTAAGAATAAAAGATATGTGGATTTTTTATACTACCACACCAAGCTTAAGCTCCTTGATCTGCCATACCCTCAAATTGGTTTTGATTTTAGATTTTTTTTCCTTTTGCCGGTCAAGCGGGTATTGCAATTTTTTTTATGCCATATTGACTATTTTCTTCACAACTTTCAACTTAAAGATGCCTACTCAACAAACTATGTTACAAAAGAGTTATTAAATGGCAAATCAGGATTTATAAGCCTGATTGAAGAGGAGGATTTTTATAACCGTTTTGTACAGTCAAGCCCTGACCCACTCTTTGTGATAATAGAGTTGCAAAAAAATATTAATAAGCCAATTATAATCATTCCTGAAAGTATTATCTATATTACAAAACCAATGAGAAAGGACCCGGGGTTGACTGATCTTCTTTTTGGGACCCATGCAAAACCAGGGCGAATAAAAAGATTTTTAACAATATGGCGACATCCTAACAAAATTAAGGTTGAGTTTGCCAGCCCCATTAATTTAAAAGAATTTATTGAGAGGCCTGAAATTGAACAGCTTGATTCAGAATTCCAGGCACATAGGCTCAGAAAATATCTTGTTGATATTCTCAACAGACAGATAAAAAGTGTAACCGGCCCTGTTTTAAAGTCCAGACAGGAGATAACAGAAGATATTTTAACGAAAAAAGCATTGCGTGAATACCTTGCTGAGTATGCTTCCCAAAACAAACTTACCTTAAAAAAAACCCATAAAAAAGCAGCTGTTTACATTAAAGAGATTGCTGCCAATTATAATTTACAGATCATTAATATTGCAAGCTGGGTTTTAACATGGGCATTTAAAAACCTTTTTGATGAGCTCATTGTAAACCAGGATGAAATTAACCGGATGAGAGAAATATCAACCAAGGCTCCTCTTGTACTTGTACCATGCCATAAAAGTCACTTGGATTATCTTTTGCTGCCCTATATCATGTTTCATAATAACATGCCATGCCCTCATATTGCAGCAGGTAAGAACCTTTCTTTCTGGCCATTAGGCCCTTTATTCAGACGGGGCGGAGCATTTTTTATAAGGCGTACTTTTAAAGGAGCTCCCCTTTATTCAAAAATTTTCAGTTCCTACCTGGAAAAACTTTTATCTGAAGGATTTAATATAAAAATTTTTATTGAGGGTGGTAGAAGCAGGACAGGAAAACTTCTTGCCCCGAAACCCGGTGGTCTTGGCATGTTAATCAATGCCTATACGAGCGGTGCCTGCCCTGATCTCTATTTTATACCGATATTCATAGGCTATGACAGAGTTCTTGAGGAAGCTGCCTATCTAAAAGAGATTGAGGGCGGCAAAAAAAATCCAGAAACTTTAAAAAGTCTGATCAGTGCCCGTAAATTTTTAAAGAAAAAATACGGCAAAGTTTATATGAGATTTAATGAACCCATATCAATCAAACAATATATTAAAGAGAAAAATTTTGATACTTCAAAAACATCCAGTAAAGAGTATATGCAGTTTGTAAAAAACTTTGGGTATAAGCTTATCAATTCAATCAATACCAATGCTGTTGCCACACCCCATGGAATCATCGCAAGTGCAGTACTGAACTGTCCGAGAAACAGTTTTTCAAAGGGACTTATGACTGCAAGAATCAACACATATATGAATATGCTTATTTATATGAATATAGAGCTTTCAGAATCTTTGTTGATTGATCCTGATAATACCCTAGAATTAGTAATCAACACCTTTATCTCAAGGGATTTTATTGAACTTGCAGATGAAGATGATGATGAAATGACTGAAAATACAATTTTTATAGTAAAGGACAATAAGCGGGCTATTTTGGATTATTATAAAAATTCTGTAATTTCATTTTTTGTGCATTATGCCTACACTGCTGTTGCCATACTTGAAATTGACAGATTTCAATTTTCAGCTTCAGATCTTGTAACAAGGTTTAATTTTCTGGAAAAAATGTTTATAGATGAATTTTTCTTTAATGAGAAAACCATTGGAGAAGAGGATATTGAAAGAGCCATTAAAGGATTTATAAATGAAGGAATCCTTGTACCCGACGTATCTGATTTTGACATGTTCAATATTACTTCCAAGGGGTTAAGGAAATTAAAATGGTTTGCATCCTTTTTATTGCCATTTTTAGAATCCTATAAAACTGCACTTCTCTATTTTGAAAAATATGGACCAGATAAACATACAGGCAAAGATCGAAGCAAGAAAATCCAGTCCATTGGAACAAAGCTTTATAAAGGCAAAATCATAACATTAAAAGAGTCCCTCTCCCTGATTAATTATAAAAATGCTGCCAATTTTTTCATTAAAGCCAAAATTGTCACTGCTGAAGATACAATACAGAGTGATTCCTATAAAAAAATTATTGACAGGTTAATTCTTTTAATATCCCTCTAAATTATATGAAAGCACTTATCCTTGCAGCCGGGTTTGGCACCAGACTCTTACCTTACACCAAAACCATTCCAAAACCACTGTTTACATTAATGTCAAAACCCATGCTTGAGCATGTCATTCAAAAACTTGTAGATATTGGATGTGAACAAATCTTGATCAATACGCATCATTTGCACATACAAATAAAGAATTTTATTAAACAGAACAGATACCATGACATCATTCAAACCATATATGAACCTGAAATTCTTGAGACTGGCGGAGCCATAGCAAATGCAAAATCTTTTTTAGATGACAATCCTTTTTTTGTCATAAATTCAGATATTATTACAAATATTGACCTTAAAAAAGTATATGATTTTCATATCACATCAAATTGTATGGCAACTCTTGTCCTGCATGACAAAGCAAAATTTAATAAAATTAAAATTGATGAGCAAAACTATATTCAAAATTTTGATGTGCCCATAGATGGTCTTGCTTTTACGGGAGTTGCGGTTTTATCTCCTGCTGTTTTTGACTATTTCCCTGGAGATTCAAACAAATCAGGCAAAAAAGTGTTTTCAATTATTGAAGTATATAAAGATCTTTGCAGGCAACATCAGGTAAAAGCCTTAGTTGATAAAAATATTTTCTGGTCTGATATGGGAACCAGAGAGTCCTATTCCATGACATCTCTTTTTTTGCTGGCAGCATCACAATTTAAAATAGGTCAAAGTAAAATCAAGGAGATGGAGATTGAACATCTTGCAGGTGATGGTTCTGACCGAAAATGGTACAGAGCAAAATATGATGATAGATCTTTAATCCTTTCTGATCATGGAGTATGCATGCCAAAAAGTGATGAGCTATTGCAAATCAAAGCTTTTATTCAAATTGGAAGGCATCTGGCCTCAAAAAAACTGCCTGTCCCCCAAATTTATGATTATGATGAACTCTCTGGAATGGTAATTCTTGAAGATCTTGGGAACCTGCATCTTGCTGACCTTGTTAAAGAAAACAACAGTGACAAATTTACTTTAAAACTTTATAAAAAGGTCATTGATAACCTGATTGATTTTTCAATTAAGGGATTTATAGAGTTTAAAAAAGAGTGGACCTGCCAGACTCCAACATACTCAAAAAAGTTAATCCTTGAAAAAGAGTGCAGATATTTCATGGATGAATTCATACACAATTATTTAAAATTAGATTTTTTCTTTAATGATTTTTCAAAGGAATTTGATCACATAGCAGATCATGCAATTAAGCATGGCCATATTGGATTGATGCACAGGGATATGCAGTCAAGAAATATTATGGTAGTCTATCATAACGATATTTTTTCCATTAATTTTATTGATTTTCAAGGGGCAAGGTCAGGGCCGCTGCAATATGATCTGGCATCTTTATTAATTGACCCCTATGTTAATCTTAAAGATTCAATAAGAGATGACCTTTTGCAGTATACCATAGAAATATTAAAATTAAACAGGGAAGGAAAACAGAACTTTTTAAAATCTTATCAATATTGCTGTTTAACAAGGAGTATGCAAATATTAGGTGCTTTTAGTTTTTTAAGCCTTACAAAAAAGAAAACAAAATTTCAACAATATATTCCTGTGGCTGTAAAAAATATAAAAAAAACCATAATAAGTATTAACAAGGATAATAAAATACCAAAGCTGTCAAAACTTGTGCTATCAATATAA
>JAOZRI010000598.1 GCA_029940235.1 Desulfobacula sp.
TCAGGATAGGTATAGCCGCACCAATATGTTTTATCATCATATAACCTGTCCTGGATCCAGGAGAAGACAATCCTGGCTTTTTTAACACAACCCATGGCATATAAGGCCAGGACAAGTTCACATGTCTCTGCAATGGTAACCCATGGCTGGTCAGAAACGCATCTTACACCCTGCTCTTCTATGACATATTTATTCCAATACTTTTTAACTCTTTTTGTGGCTTTATCCCCTGTCAATGCACCGCTTAAAATGGGGTAAAACCAATACATGGAGAATCTGGATTTGCTTACATTATAATTATGGATATTGTTATTTAAGGAACTGCCAAGTTGATCAAATGCTTTTTTCCATGATGGTTTCTTTCTGTCAAGGATTTTGGCAATTGCAAGAGCACATTTTAAACTCATGAAAATAGAGCTTGCCCCTGTTAAAAGAGACATGGGGTCAACTATGCCCTCAGGGCTTTTTGCCCAGAAAATCTCGCCAGTTTTTGTCTGGAGACTGATGGCATAATTAATACCTTTTTCCATTGTGGGCCAGTAATATTCAAGGAGTTTGGTATCTTTACTGCACAACCAGGTATGGAAAAGACCAACACTTATATAAGCTGCCATATGGGTTTCGCAGGTTTTATCTTCTGGTTTGCCGTTGATATAGGATGAATACCATGAGCCGTCTTTGTTCTGCATGCTCTTTAACCATTCAAAGGCAAGATGTGAGGCACTGAATTTTTTGCCAATATTCAGCCCCATAATTGTTTCAACAAGATCCCATGGGTCTGTTTTGCCATCCTTGTGCCAGGGGATATCACCGGATTTTTTTTGAAGGTTTAGAATAAAGCTGATAACTGAATCCATATTCATGGTTCCAGACGTTTTAACTATTGGGCTTTCCATTGGCATTAAACATCTCCGAGAAAAAAATACTTTGATAACACTTTAAAATTTTGAAAGCACACTATCAAAAAAATCTGTTTTTTACAAGGAGTATGAGATTTTTAAACATGAATTAGTATTCATAATATTTTATTTTTGATGCAGGATAAATAAAGTAAGTATCTATAAAAGCTTTCATAGATAACACTTTGAAATTGAATGGTAATTTTTCTTTAATTTTATCCTTGACAAAGCTTATAATTATCTGCTATTCAGAATGAATGATCATTCATAATATTATTAACAACCCTATATAGTAGGAGGAAATTATGACAAGAAAAATCAGAAAAGCCGCAGTTATAGGCTCTGGAA
>JAOZRI010000221.1 GCA_029940235.1 Desulfobacula sp.
TGTTCATTCTGGGAATGAAAATGATGACCGAAGGCCTCCAGGCCACTGCCGGGCAGAGAATCAGAAAGATTCTTGAAGCGATCTCTGCCAATAGATTCTTAGGGTGTGCAACAGGTGCAGGGGTTACTGCAATTGTTCAATCCTCGTCTGCTACAACGGTTATGCTTATTGGATTTGTAGGTGCCGGCATGATGACCTTGCAGCAGGCGGTTGGTGTGGTCCTTGGAGCAAATGTTGGTACAACTATAACAGGACAGTTGATAGCTTTCAAATTAACAGCACTTGCTCTTCCTGCCATCGCCCTTGGCGTGCCCATGAAATTTTTTTCAAAAAAGAGGCGTTATCGTCATATCGGGGATATTATTCTTGGCTTTGGCCTGCTGTTTTATGGCATGGTAGTAATGAAACACGGTCTCTCTCCCATAAGATCAGATCCTCAATTCATATCTTTTTTTACAAAATTTACCACTGACAATATCGGTGGTATTCTTTTATGTATCTCCATGGGTACTATTTTAACAATAATGGTTCAATCTTCCTCGGCCACGGTGGGGCTTACAATGACCCTTGCCTCCCAGGGATTACTGGATTTTCCCACTGCCATGGCTCTGGTTCTCGGGGAAAATATCGGTACAACTATTACAGCAGAGATTGCAACAATTGGCTCAAAAAGCATCAGTGCACATCAGACGGCCCGGGCACATACTCTGTTTAATGTACTTGGTGTCTCCATGATTGTGCTTTTCTTTCATCCCTTTGTGGGGTTTGTTCAATATATGACATCTTTTCTCGGGGCAGCCCCTGTGGATCAGGTTGTGAATGGAGAGTCCGTGAACATGGCAAGGTATATTGCAAACGGTCATACTCTTTTTAATGTTGTAAATGCCATGTTTTTTCTTCTTGTTCTTCCCAAGCTTATTAAGGTTGCAGTCTTTTTATCGCCCAGAAAGAAAAAATCAACGGAAAGATACAGGCTGCCCCAATTTGACATGAGCTTTATTGATTCACCCATTGGTGCCCTTGCCAAGGTTAAGGGTGAAATCATTAAAACACTTGAATTTACCCATATGAATTTAAAGAAGACTTCATCATGTCTTCAAATAAGAGATGATGATATCCTTGGAGAGAGAGATGCCATAGAAGAGCATCTTGATGCCTGTCAGAAAGTTACTATCAGATATTTGACAACTATTTATCAAGGCGAGGTGAATGAACCTGAAGCCAAAGAGATTTCAGAATTGATGCGTATCACCAATAATATTGAAAGACTGGGTGATGCCATGGAAAATGTATCAAAAATGCTTGAAAAAATATATGATAATAATCTTGGATTCAGCGAAACTGCAAAACAGGACCTTGCTGTTATCGCAAATGAAGTGGATAAATTTGTATCCTTGATCCTTGATGAACTGCGTGAAAAAACTCCAGGTTTTTATCAAAAAGCACTTGGTCTTGAAGACAGTATTGATCAGATGCGTGAAAACATGAGGCACCAGCATATAGAAAGGTTAAGAGCAAATGACTGCTCGGTTGACAGCGGAGTCTTCTTTATATCCCTTGTTTCCAGTTATGAAAAAATGGGGGATTACTGCTATAATATTTCCACAGGTGTCTCCAGGATTATATAATGTTTGAACGAAAACTCACCCATCTGCTTCGTTGCTTTAAACTTTTGCAATCCTCATGTACTACAGTACACTCCGGTTGTAAAAGTGTATGCATAGCGCATCTCTTCGAGCATTGCGCCTCACATATGGGCAACTTTGCGTACAAACATGGGCTTTCGAGATGATAGTATTTGATCTTGAATGTTTAAACGGCCATATTTTTGAAGGGTGGTTTGAAGACAAAAAAGATTTGGAAAACCAGCAGGAACAGGGCATATTGACTTGTCCTGTATGTGACACAAGCTCTGTTGTTCAAAAACTTCATCCCATTGCCATTAAAAAAACATCAATGCATACAAGTCAGAAAGCCTTGCGGGCAAGCCAGGAAGTAATGGCAGAATTAACTGAAAAAGTTGCTGAATATGTTGAAAAAAATTATGAGGATGTGGGCTCTGATTTTACCAAACAAGCTTTGAAAATGCATTATGGAGCAGAAGAGTACCAGAATATCAGGGGTAGTACAACAAAGGAAGATGATAAAATTCTTGCTAAAGAGGGAGTGCCTGTCTTAAAGGTTCCCGTTACAAAAAAGCCAAAAGATGATTTAAATTAACCGCCATGTGGCGAATCAGGTTATCCACCAACAACAAAGCATGAAAAAAATAAGAGTGTTAGCTGTTTTTGAATTAAAAAATAGTTTTAATGGGCAGCACCCTTAATATCTTCCATGGATAAATCATGTTCTAAAAGCCAGGTGTCCATCTCTTTTGTGACTTTTGTAAAGATATCAATACCTCTATAATTAACAGCACTTCCAATACCAACAAGGCTTGCTCCTGCCATGATCATTTCAATGGCATCTGCTCCTGTTGTAACACCGCCAAGACCTATGATCGGGATATCAACAGCCTTATAAATATCATATACACAGCGCACAGCAACAGGTTTTATCATGGGTCCTGAAAGTCCTCCCTTTTTAAAGGAGAGAATCGGCATTTGTGATTCAATATCAATGACCATGCCAGGGCCAAGAGTATTGATGGCGCAGATGGCATCAGCTCCAGCTTTTTCACATGCCCTGGCAATTTCACCAATATCCAGAGCCTGGGGAGTTAATTTTGCTATAAGAGGAACATTAATCTCTTTTTTAACAGCCAACACAACATCCCGGGAAGATTCAGGATTGACTCCAAAAATCATACCGTGTTTTTCAGAATTGGGGCAGGATATATTAATTTCAATAAAGTCAGGTTTTTTTGATGAAACAAACCGGGCAACCTTTTGAAACTCTTCAATACTGCCCCCATAGATGCTTGCAACTATGGGAAAGTTTCTTTTTTCAAGATCGTGCCACTCATTTTTCATGTTCAGGTATCCAGGAGTTGGCAGGCCTACTGCATTGATCATTCCAGAACCAAGATCCATGACAGTAGGGTTTTTATGTCCATCTCTGGGTTCCGGCCCAATGGATTTCATGGTCACAAGGCCGCAGCCCTGTTCATGAACTCTTTTAAGAATGGCACTGCTGTTTCCAAGAACTCCCGAAGCAAGAACCAGAGGGTTTTTCAATGTTTTTCCAAGAAATTTAATAGCCATCGCTCCCATTCCATCATTATAAGCTGCTTTTTAATGTTATTAAAAAATAACATACTATAAGCACTGAAGCAATGGTATGGATTTTATCTGCTGATAAGTTTTATCCGGGAATGGAAGTCAATGAATTGGCCCGGACAACTTGTATTTTGTTTCCAAGCTTTGGCAATTCTTTTGCAAGGGTATGCAGGGTTGCTTTATATGGGTGGCCTATACCAATAGCAAACCCGTGTTTTTTTGCCAGGGCCTTAAGCTTATTAAATTGTCCTGTAATATATTCCTGATTTTGAAAATTATCCAAAAAGACATCTCTCTGGGCAAATTTAAGTTTGAATAGCCTTGCAGATGCTTTACACTGGGATTTTGGTGCAGTCCTTGAGTCAATAAAAAACAGGTTGTTCTTTTTCAAAGTACTGAAGATTTGATTCATCTGGTCTGCATTGGTAGTAATCCTTGAACCCATGTGATTGTTAACACCCACAATATTGGGAATATCATTAATATTTTTTTTAAGTTGATCCAGAAGGATATCCGGTGACATGGAAGATAAAATTGCACCAGGGCCTGGATTCACATCTGGATACTCAAAGGGTTCCATGGGCAGGTGAAGCATTAATTGTGAGCCCCTGGCATGCAATTGTTTTGAAATTGTTTTTCCAAATGGAGCAAAGGGTAATACAGAAAAAGTAATATTTGGATTCAGGTCACATAATGCCATTGCAATTTTTTTATCATACCCAATATCATCAATAATAATTACAATTTTTGGTATATGACCTTTTTGAGGTCTTGGAAATTGTTTTTCTATCAATGTTTGATCAATCTCTCCAAACACTTCATATTTAATGGTTTTTTCAGGCTTTTGCTTTAAACCTGTTACTGCTTTTTTAGTTTTTACCTCTTTGATTCCTTCCTGAACAGGTTTGATTCCGGGTTTGTTCTGCTGTTTCTTAATTGTTGTAAGACTTTGCTTTTTATCAACATTTTTACTCCCGGGTTGCAGTAAGATATCTGCTATCATGGCAAGGGTCAGGCAGAGAGAAACAAGGATCGCAATTCCCACAAGAATCTTTTTAAATTCATTGAGAACAGGGGGGCTTTTACTCTTCTCAGGTTTTGCCTGTTTCTTTGCTACTATTTTTTTGTTTGCTTTTTGTCTATTTGTTTTATTAGCTTTGTTTTTAATTGGCATTTAATTTACTGAACACTCCATAGCTTATCAAAA
>JAOZRI010000222.1 GCA_029940235.1 Desulfobacula sp.
CTAATATAGTACTTTGGATTTATAGGATTAAAGGAGTGGAAATGAGTCATATAAAAATAGAAAAAAGAGATCGTCTGCTGATGATAGGTATAGATCGCCCTGATAAGTATAACGCTTTTAGCGTGGCAATGTTTCAGGATCTTGGCCTCGCTTTGGGTGAACTGCAGAAAGATGATGCATTACGCTGCGGAGTGATTTACGCAGAAGGCAAGCACTTCACTTCGGGCTTGGATTTAGCTGAATGGAGTGGGGTTTTTGGCGCAGGTAAAATGCCTGATCTGCCTGAAAGCGCTCTTGATCCCTTTGGTTTTGACGAGGACAAACGAGTGATGAAACCCGTAGTTATGGCAGTTCAAGGACTTTGCTATACGATCGGCCAGGAGCTTATGCTGACTACCGATATTCGTATCGCAGCCAATGATGTTAAATTTGCGCAGCTTGAAATCAAACGTGGTATTTATCCTGTTGGTGGCGGCACCATACGGTTAATTCATGAGATAGGCTGGGGTAATGCCATGCGCTATCTTCTGACAGGCGATGAAATAACCGGCCCGGAGGCTTTGCGTATAGGGCTGGTGCAGGAGCTGGTGAAACTTGGCAAACATGTAGATCGCGCTATTGAGATATCCGAAATAATCGCTAAACAGGCTCCATTAGCTGTATACGCCACTCTGCGCTCTTCAAGATTAGCCCGTGCCAATGCGGAGAACGCCGCAATGCAGACTCTGTTGCCTGAATTAAAGAAATTGATAAAAACTGATGATGTCAAGGAAGGGATAATGTCTTTTATAGAGCGCCGTGAAGCCAATTTCAAGGGCAAATAATAAGTGAAAAAATTTTTGGACTATCTTCGGAAGTCCAGATTTCATTTAAAATTATTAAACAGGCGTTTAGAGATAGCCTAAACTCGCACTACATCTCCCTTTATTGTCAGGCATTTTCAGTTTTATCAACCGTAAGATCCCTTTTAAATAATTAATTTTTTCCTTGATAAGTCCTTAAAATCGGTATTTTTTGAAGGTCTTTTGCCGCAAGACAAAACCACTGAAACAGGTTATAAAAAGTTTTTTATGACAAATATTCAAATACTTTGTTCCGATGTTTACTTATCCCGCTATTTATTGTATTGTTTAAGATTACATTGTAATTCCAATTACCTAAAATTAATATAAAAAGAGGTTAAATTTATGAAAAAAAGAATGCAGACAATTGACGGCAATACAGCAGCAACACATGTGGCCTATGCCATGAGTGAAGTTGCCGGGATATATCCTATTACTCCTTCAAGTCCCTTGGGTGAAATTGCAGATACCTGGGCATCAAAGGGAAGAAAAAATATCTTTGGCCAGGTCTTGAATATCAAGCAGATGCAGTCTGAAGCAGGAGCCGCAGGAACCGTACATGGTTCTCTTGCTGCAGGTGCTTTAACCACGACTTTTACAGCATCCCAGGGACTTTTGCTTAAACTGCCAAATATGTATAAAATTGCAGGCGAACTGCTGCCTTCTGTTTTTCATGTAACAGCCCGTGCTGTTTCTGCCCATGCCCTCTCAATTTTCGGTGATCACCAGGATGTCATGGCTGCAAGGCAGACAGGTTTTGCCATAATTTCTTCCAATTCAGTCCAGGAAGCTCAGGACATTGCGCTAATTGCCCATCTTGCTACCATGGATGCAAGGGTGCCGTTTCTGCATTTTTATGATGGTTTCAGAACCTCCCATGAAATCCAGAAAATAGAGATGATTGAATATGAAGATATGGCATCTCTTTTTAATTTTGATGCATACAAAGAGTTTAAAAAAAGAGCTATAAATCCAGAACACCCTGATACAAGAGGAACAGCTCAGAATCCTGATATATATTTCCAGGGCAGAGAAGCTGCAAACTCCTATTACCTGAAAATACCCGGCATTGTAAAAGAATCCATGAAAAAAGTCGGTGATTTAACAGGCAGAGAATATAACCTGTTTGACTATGTCGGTGATCCTGAGGCTGACAGGATTATAGTAGCCATGGGCTCCGGATGTGAAGCCATTGAAGAGTCCATTAATGAGTTAAATACCATGGGTGAAAGATTAGGGCTTGTCAAAGTTCGCCTTTACCGGCCATTTGATACTGAGAGTTTTTTAAGAACCATTCCGGCAAGTGTTGAGACACTTACTGTTCTTGACAGAACCAAAGAACCTGGAGCTGTTGGAGAACCTTTGTATACTGATGTGTGTACGGCATTTATGGAGTATGGAGAAGGCCCTAAAATTGTCGGCGGACGATATGGATTATCTTCCAAGGAGTTTAATCCCAACATGATCAAAGCTGTTTTTGACAATATGAAAGGTATTCAGCCTAAAAATCATTTTACTGTGGGTATTGTTGATGATGTAACCCATACATCCCTTGAAGTTGGCAAAGAATTTCATCCTGCCCCTAAAGGAACCATTGCAGGTAAATTCTGGGGTCTTGGAGCAGATGGAACCGTTGGAGCAAACCAGAGTGCCATTGCTATTATTGGTGATAATACTGATAAATATGCTCAAGGGTATTTTGCCTATGATTCAAAAAAATCAGGAGGGCTTACAGTCTCTCACTTAAGATTTGGTGATGTACCCATAAAATCGACCTATCTCATTGACAATTCTGATTTTATTGCCTGCCATAAATCCAATTATGTGGAAATTTATGATGTTCTCAAGGGTATAAAAGATGAAGGTACTTTCCTTTTAAACTCTCCATGGTCTGTTGAAGATATGGAAAAAGAGATCCCGGGCGATGTCAGAAAAACCATTTATGATAAAAAACTTAAATTTTATAACATTGATGCAGTAAGTATTGCTGCCAAAGTTGGTCTTGGCGGTCGTATCAACATGATCATGCAGACATGTTTTTTTAAACTTGCCAATGTTCTGCCAGTGGAAACGGCCATCAATCTTTTAAAGGACGATATCAAAGCCAAATTTGGCAAAAAGGGTGAAAAAATTGTCTCCATGAATATTGAAGCAGTTGATAAAACCCTGGAACACCTGATTGAAATTGATATCCCTGAATCCTGGAAAGATGGCGTAAGAGAAGATAAAGATGTTGAGAAAACCACACCATTTGTGGACAATGTAATGAAAAAAATCAATGCCCAGGGTGGAGATGATTTGCCAGTGAGCGCTTTTTCTCCTGACGGTGTATTTGAACAGGCAACTGCCCAGTATGAAAAGAGAGGGGTTGCCATTGATGTGCCTGAATGGATTGCTGATAATTGTATCCAGTGTAACCAGTGTGCTTATGTCTGTCCCCATGCAGCAATTATTCCAATCATTGCCAAGGATGACGAACTTGTAAATGCTCCTGAAAACTTTGTTTCCATTAAGGGTAAAGGCAAGGGAATGGATGCATATAAATTCAGAATGCAGGTAAACCCATTGGATTGCCAGGGATGTGGAAACTGTGCTGACATCTGTCCTGCTAAAACCTGTGCCCTTGATATGAAATCCCTTGCAAGCCAGATTGAAGCACAGCAGGAAAATTTCAAATTTTCCAAAACCATTGAATTTAAAACTGATATCCTTAAAAGAGAAACTGTTAAAGGCAGCCAGCTTTTTCAACCCCTTCTTGAGTTCTCCGGTGCCTGTGCAGGATGCGGTGAGACACCCTATGTTAAACTGTTAACCCAGCTTTTTGGGGAAAGAATGACCATTGCGAATGCAACCGGATGCTCTTCCATCTGGGGAGGATCTGCTCCTGCAACTCCATATTGCACCAATGCAGATGGTCAAGGTCCTGCCTGGGCAAGTTCTCTTTTTGAAGATGCAGCAGAGTATGGTTATGGAATGATGCTCGCAACCAATACAAGAAGAAATACTCTGGCAGCAAAAATTGAACAGGCACTTGAAACTAATATATCTTCCGAGCTTAACGATGCTTTTAAAGGCTGGCTTGCAGGAAAAGATGATGCTGGAGAATCACAAAAATATGGTCTGGCATTAAAACTTCTGTTAAAAGATGAATCAAGTGATCTTCTGGCAGAAATATATGATGAGCAGGATGTTTTTGTTAAAAAATCCCACTGGGTATTTGGTGGTGACGGCTGGGCCTATGATATTGGATATGGCGGGCTTGACCATGTTCTCGCCTCTGGTGAAGATATAAATATCCTTGTTATGGATACTGAAGTTTATTCCAATACAGGAGGTCAGTCTTCCAAGGCAACACCAACTGGAGCAATTGCCAAATATGCAGCTTCAGGTAAAAAGATCGGGAAAAAAGACCTTGGACGTATGCTAATGACTTATGGATATGTCTATGTTGCATCCATCTCCATGGGAGCAAATAAAAATCAGACATTAAAAGCTATTCTTGAGGCTGAAAGTTATCCTGGACCCTCTTTGATTATCTGTTATGCACCATGTATTAACCAGGGAATCAGAAAAGGCATGG
>JAOZRI010000223.1 GCA_029940235.1 Desulfobacula sp.
CCAATTCAACCAACCCTGTCTCATGAAGGATGTTCATATAATTTTGTATGGTTTTGTGATCAATTCCAATATTCTTTGCTATACTGTTTCGATTAACCTCTCCTGGAGGAATTGTAGCCAAATAGGATAATATTCTTTTAAAATTTGATAAATTCTCTGTTTTCAATTTATAGAAATTTGAAATATCTTCAAATACGGTCTTTTCAATAATTCTCAATATTTTTTGATAATATGTATCCTCACCCTCTAAATAAAACGGATAGTACCCTTTTCTTAGATATTCATTAAAATGCCCTTTTAACCTTTTAATACCAGCGATTTCTTCTTCAACCTTATGTCTGTTATTTAAAATTTGATCAAAATTAATCGGGGCAATATCTGCAATTTTATTGAACAACAAATATTCTCTAAAAGACATTCCCCCTATTCTATAAAGCACCCCTCTTCTTGATAAATCATAAATTCCTTTAATTAAATCGATACTCGAACTACCAGAAAAAACTATTTTGATATCAGGATAAGAATCATAGATATTTTTCAGTTCCTGATTCCAATTTGGATATTTGTGTACTTCGTCCAGAAAATAGTATCGAATGCCATAATCTTCATACAGCTCATTTACAAAATCTATTAACAAATTCCTGGAAAAATATATATTATCAATGGATGTATAGATACATTCATCAAGGTCTTTCATCTTTTCTTTAATATATTGCAATAATAATGTTGTCTTACCAGTTCCTCTGGGACCAATCAAACCCGTTAACCGGTTTTCAATATTGAAATCTTTATATATGTATCGATGATATTTATATTCAGTCGCATTTAACAGCCGCTTATATGTATTTATGAAACTCCTGATCATTTAGATTCCACTCCTATTTTTTTATAATTTTATAGGAGTATACTCCAATTGTCAAGCTTGTTATATTGTGAGCGCCAAAGTGTATTAAACCAAGCATGCAGCACCGTGCTTTTGACTGTTCTTCAGTCAAAACATTATCTTTGCCGTATCCGTCTTTGCCATCTTCACTTCTGGCAATAAGATGTAGTTGTCTGGGGGACTGGAATTGATACCTTTGCTCCATGGACCAGCGCACGCCTGGTTACCACGGCAGATATAAAACCGCCGATGGTTAATGCAACAGTACCGATTATATACCCGGGAGCCCCAAGATAAAGGGTGATAAAAGCAGATATAAGGACAGTTATCATAAATGCAACCTGCCCTACAAGAACGGAAAACGGTTTTCTATCTAAGGCGGCCATTCCTTCCCAATGGGACCTTAATGCAACCCCCACAGGATAGATGACAAGAGAAAGAGCTGTTAAACGAATCAATCCAATATCACCAGGAGCCAGTTGCTGTAGTTTCACATAATAAAGATCAATCATCCAGGGAAGGATAAAAAGCAATGGCAGCAACCCCAGAACCAGACCGGAGAATAGGGTAAACCAGAAAATACGTTTATCCCGGGATGGTACAACAGGAAGAAAGGCGATTGCAACTGCCTGAAGACGTGTAGTGGCATAGGCCACTGGCGAGACCAGACCCAAAGCCAGATAAAAGACCGGTATCATTCGTTCCGGATCTGGTGCCCGGGCAATAAATCCACCAATGGTGATGCCAACCAGAGCCAGAAAGTATCCACCTATTGTCAGAGGCAGATTGAATTTAAAAATCTCCGAGATTCCGGGTGTACTTCCCATAGAAGAAGCCAGGTCTTTTATCAGGTGACGTGACAAAAACCATGAACCAACCACTTCCAAAGCCACAGGCAGAGTCAGGCAGGCAACCGCCCATAGCGGCCCCACCAGTCCAAGCATACAGCTTATAAAAGAGAGCAGGGCTGTAAAGATGATTCTAACAATTGTTGCTATACTGGCTTTGCCGGTCTGACGTCCATTGTACATGGCAACCTGGTAGGGAATCCTTAAAAAAAACAAAAACTGCAATGGTATGGTTGCAAGTAATGTAAACGCTGCAGGGGCTTCAATACTCGGGGGAAGCCCGATGATATGCCCGAACAAAAACCCGGACAGTGATGGAATACAAAGGAACGTCTGGGCCAGAGAACAAAAGACACCTATCAGCATGGTTAATATAAAAAAATTATTAAACCCTTCCCTGGTCTTTCCATATACCATTCCGGTGGTCACCATGCCAAAACCGACAACTCCGATAAAAAACAGAATAATATTGGACTGAGCCAGTCCAGCCAGGTTAGCCGTGCCCCCCGGTCCGCGGGAGGCCACCATGGCTACAAGGGGATAACTGAATGCCTGGGAAGCAGCCTGAAGTGCCAGAGGGGCAAAATAGCGTGTAAGATCCCAATAACTAACCGATTTCTGTTCCATCAACATATTCTCTCACAACATATTCCCCCCAAAGGCAATTTTAAAACTATTTTTTATCCACTTTCATATGTATTTTGAATTTATGGGATAAGTGTTTATAATATTTGATCCTTTCATGTGTATTTTCAGCAGAGGCCTGTTTTGCACCCTTTGCCTCCGGTGGTATCCATTTATCAAGACTGCCGTCTTCAGGCATGGTTATTGGTATGATTCTATCAAACCGCCCGTCTGAAGGCATATGACATGTCCAGCATTTTTCTTTTGTATTATTGATACCTTTTTCCACATGGCATCTCAGACACACATCATTACCAATAGTTTCCAGCCAGATCTCTCCAGCTTTGTGAAAGCCGAGACGAGAAAAGGAATTTTCTTCGGAATTATACTCTCCTTGCTGCACTCCCCCCGGAATATGACAATCATAGCATTGTAAATCTTGATGACTTCCACTTATCATCTCATCATAAATATATTCTGCACCATGACATTTACCACATTCATTTGTAGCAGGTATGTTTTCCGGGGAAGGTCCTTTTAATTCTCTTCCTGAATCCGCAAAAGCAATATTATAACATGCCAGACATAATAGCAATCCAAGCACAACAAACTGTTTTTTCATTTTTTCCTCCACATAGTATACTGGTTATTTTCCTGCCTGCTTAGTATTAATATAAAACCCATATCAATAAGCAAAAAGAGACATAAACGACATTTTAAGTTGCATAAACGTCATTCAACCAATACAATGTTACGCTCCAGAAAGCGCACAAGAGAGATTAGAGTTAAATTTACTCCGATATTCAGATGGTAATAAATTGGTATTACGCACAAAGATTTTCCTGAAAGCACCGCAATTATTATATCCTACCTTATAAGCTATCTCATCAAAGGATTGATCTGTTGTTTCCAGCAGTGTCTTGGCATTTGTAACCCGTATTTTCTGCAGGTACTGCAAAGGAGTATCTCCTGTTGCTTTTTTAAATCGCCGCTCAAATGTACGTTGACTCATACGGGCAATTTCCGGCAGATTTTTAATTGTGATATTCTCTTTATAATTTTTTTCAAGCCATTCCTGACAGATCAATATCTGTGCGTCATTATGTGATTTGTTTGCTTTAAATTCAAAGTATGGTGCCTGGGACGATCTGCAGAAATCCCGTACAAAAAGCTTTGCGCATTTAACTGCAACCCTGTCACCAACATATTTTTGAATTAAATATAATGCCAGATCTTCACTGGAACTTGCTCCACCGGAACATAAAATATTCCCTTCATCTGTAATCATCTGATCAGGTATCATATTTACTTTGGGATATAATCTCTTAAAGTAATCCACTGCTGTATAATGAGTTGTTGCAGATTTCCCGTCCAGCAAACCGGTTTTGGCCAGTAAAAAAACGCCTGTACAGACACTTCCGATGACTGTCCCGCCATTATACTGCCCGATTAACCATTTAACCAGTTTTTGATGTTTTCTTATGCTGCTGTCAATATTCATAAAAGCTGGTAATATAATCATTTCAGGTTTTTTAATATCATCAAAGGAGCAACGAGGCGTTAACAATGTATTATGCTGACACTGAACAGCTTTTCCATCAACAGATGCAAGTTGAACATCAAATTTGATCCGGGGCCTTTGATTTTTCTCTTCAGCATCGATCTCATTGGACATAGATAAGACATCCATTAAATTCGTAATAGAGCTTGCAAGGGATTGATCTAATCCTAAAATATAAACCTTCATAATATCCTCAATATTTTTATATGACGACGCTTATGCAATTTGTCAATTATTGAACCTTTAAAATACAGCCCCTATCTGCTGACTCTACAATATGGGGATAAATAGTTCCCAGATAGCCTTTTGTGATTTTAGGAATGGGGTGTTTTAAGCTTTTCAGGCGTTTTTGAATTTCTTTATCTGAAAGAATTAACTCAAGTTTTCTTGCCGGTATATCGTATTCAATGATATCTCCATTGCGTATGATTGCAATGGGACCTCCTGAAGCTGCCTCAGGAGAAACATGACCAATTGCAGGACT
>JAOZRI010000224.1 GCA_029940235.1 Desulfobacula sp.
GATGATAAAAATCAATGGAATGTTGAAGGTCACTCTTCAAGGATAATTAATGTCAAAACAAACGAGCTGAAACTATTTGCAAAACTCTATGATGCAGAAGGCACATTATCAAATCATGCCCGTTTGCCAGCTTTGCATGCAAATGAATTGATCAGTGTTTTAAAAAAATTTACTGCCCACCCTATGAAACTTAGGAACTTAAAAGGGAAATATTTCTCAACGAAAATGTTTGATGAAAGTGGTGCCCAAAGAGAAGGAATAATTCTGAGAAAAACTGAGTTTCCTGAATCTTTGGATCACTGGATATTATCGGGACCTCACTATTATGTTGGCAATCCAATGTATAAAAGTCCCAAACAATTATGTACGAAAAATTCTGATTATGGTGTCATTGATCTAAATATAATCCCGGATGATTACATCCCAAGATCAAACTATTTCCCTATAATGTCAAAAATTGATTTTGACCATGTTACACCTAAAGTATGTTGGCTCGAACAAAACCAAACTAAACCAAAACTATCTACAGAATATTACCGGTTTATTAACAGAGAAATGATAGGTTCAACAGCTGAGAGGACTTTCGTTCCAAGTATTTTACCTAAGGATGTCAGGCATATTTGCACTACTGTGAGTACGTGTTTTCAGTAAAATTATGACCTTATTGGTTTCTTAAGTTTATCTTTATCACTTCCAATAGATTTTTTTGTTAAAACGACCGGAAGTGGGCATGCGAGTATGGCTTTAATTAACCAATTACCAATTATCAATCGTGATAATTTTTTATCTGAAAAGTTGTATATACGAGGTTTAATGTTAAGTGCACTCACAAAATATTATACTGAATTATGGAAAGATTGTTGGAGTGAAAAATTCACTTTGGATTCATGGGGTAAAAGTGATCATCGATTAAGTAATCATTTTTTTGAAAATTTAAAACCGAAATGGAATAGGGATTTTGCTCTTCGATCCCCCTTTACAAGACGTCAAGCTCTTTTAGAATTAGATGTCCTATCCTCTTTAATTCTGGGTTTATCCATTGATGAATTAAAAACAATTTACCGAATCCAATTTCCAGTTTTATACCAATATGAATCTGACACTTGGTATGATCAAAACGGTAGAATCGTTTTCACTGCCAGCAAAGGGTTACCAGGAGTGGGATTTTCTCGACTGGAATGGAATGCAATAAAATATTTGGAGTCTGGCACCGTTGAACGAACTATAATGGATGATACGCTGCCTGGTGGTCCAAGAGAGAGAACAATAACGTATAAAGCCCCTTTTGACAGGTGTGATCGGGAAAAAGATTATGAAGAATGCTGGAATATATTTGAAAACCGTTTAAAAACCACTTGAGATATAGACCAAGTTAAATCAGAAAAGTTTATTTTACACATGAGGATTCGTAGTATGAAACTTAAACGACTGAGAATTAGAAATTTCAGATGTTACCAGAAGGAAATTTCCATAGATTTTGAGAACTTCACAGCTTTTATAGGCAGGAATGATTCAGGCAAATCAACTATTCTGGATGCTCTTGCTCTTTTTTTTGATGAATACAAACCAGATGGTGACGATGCAAATATCGACGGAAATAAAAAGGATATGCGTATTATCTGTGAATTCTGTAATCTGCCAAAAGAAATTATAATTGATGCAGATCATCCAACGACCCTCAAAGAAGAGTATCTTTTAAATAACAAGGGAAATCTTGAGATTTATAGGATATTTAGTGGTCAGAATAAGACACCGAAACAGACTGGTATTTTTGCATATGCAGATCATCCAACGACAGTGAACTATGCAGATTTACTTTATTTAAAAAGAAAGGACTTGTTGGATAGGGCGAAAGAACTTGGAGTAAATTTAGCTAATGTTGATAAAAGAATAAATTCAGCCCTTCGCCATGCAATTTGGAAATCGGCAACTGACCTTTCCATACAAGCTACAGAAATTGATCTTGAAAAAGTAGATGCAAAAAAAATATGGGCTGTTCTTTCAAAGCAACGTCCGGTTTTTGCAATTTTTCATTCCGATAGAAAAAGTACGGATCAAGATACTGAAGCCCAATCACCTTTGAAGTCTGCTGTTGATGAAGCTATTAGAGAAAAACAAGCGGAGTTAGATGGTATTGCGGACCATGTAAAAATTCAGGTAGAAAAAATTGCGCAAGACACAGTTAAAAAGATAAGGCAGATGGATGAGGAACTTGCACAAGAGCTTAATCCCCGTTTTTCCAAACCCAATTGGGCAAAAGTATTCAATATCAGTCTTACAGATGATGAACAGATTCCGATTAATAAACGAGGAAGTGGTGTCAGACGTCTTATCCTGTTAAATTTTTTCCGTGCAAAGGCAGAAAGCAGGCTTGATCAAGAGAATGCCCCGGGTATCATCTATGCGATTGAAGAGCCGGAAACAAGTCAGCATCCCAATAATCAAAAGCTGCTTGTATCAGCTCTCCGTGAGCTTTCAGAACAACCTGGATGCCAGGTGATAATTACAACACATACACCTGTTTTGGCAAAAGACCTCCCAGTTGAATCATTACGTTACATTCAGAAGGTCAGTGATACCCGACAAGTATTTACTTATAATGAAGATACATATAGCCTTGTTTCTAAAGCGCTTGGAATAATACCGGATCACAATGTAAAACTTTTTATCGGACTCGAAGACGTCAATGATATTGATTTCATGAAAAATATATCGAAGATGTTGATTGATGATGGAGAAGATGTAATTGATCTGACAAGCCTTGAAGAGAATGGTGCAATTGTCTTTATTCCATTAGGGGGATCAAACCTTTCGCTTTGGACACATAGATTGGCAGGATTGAATCGGCCTGAATTTCATTTGTATGATCGAGATGATACACCTCCAGTTACATCACGTCATCAAGATGCAGTCGATCAATTCAATACACGTACCAACAGCACGGCAATGCTGACGGGTAAAAGAGAAATGGAGAATTATATCCATCCGGATGCAATTTTTGATTCATTGGGTGTAACAACCATTGTTGATAATTTTTGCGATGTTCCAGATTTAGTTGCAGAACAACTTCATATTACAAATGGAGGACAAAGTGTTTGGGATAATTTGGACTCCGATAAAAAGAAGAAAAAAATTTCTCGTGCTAAAAGAAGATTAAACAACGAAGTATTAAAATCAATGACGGTAGAACGATTAAATTTTATTGATCAAAATAACGATGTACGAGCATGGCTTTCAGAGATAAAACGGTTGTATGAAGCGTAGAATGATGGAGTGTGAACAATGGAGTCCATCTTGCCTTTTCTGTTTAAATAAGACGTAGGGACTTTGTTAAAAAGGAGAAAAAATTATGAGCTCGGATAGCAAAGATCTGACTGTATCAAAAGTGGACCGCCAAAATATTCTTAATAATCAATATGCTATGCAGGAGATCGAAAAGGCCACCCATATTCAGGGTATTCCCTTTGAAGGAAAAACCGTGGTGCTCAAAGAACAGGTGTCATCTTTTTTTGAAGTAACCATGCGAACGGTTGAAAATTATTTGAATTCCCACGAAATGGAATTAAGCCAAAATGGTTACGAGATTATTAAGGGTAAGCGCTTGAAAGAATTGAAGAAATCAATTTCAAGTATAGATGTTCCCGAAATAGATTTCGGGAACATCTTAAAAAGCCCGCAGTTAGGGGCTTTTGACTTTCGGGCATTTTTAAATCTATCCATGGTGATGGTTGAAAGCCAGCGTGCAAAACTGTTGCGTAGCACGATTCTGGATATTGTGATTGATACCATTAACCAACGCACTGGTGGTGGCACAAAATATATCAATCAAAGAGATGAAGATTTTATCCTGGCATATTTTCATGAAGAAAATTACCGAAAGGGATTTACCGATGCTCTCAAAGATTATGTTGATATGGGTAATTTTAAATATCCGCTGTATACAGACAAGATATATGTCAGCATCTTTAAAGAAAAAGCCAAAGAATACCGCAAAATTTTGAAACTGAATGCCAAAGAAAAAATACGAGATACTTTCTATTCGGAAATTCTGGATCTTGTGGCCTCCTATGAGTACGGTTTCAGCCAAGAATTGGAATCTGTATTTAAAAAAAATGGTAGGAAACTAACCTCATTTGAGGTGGATAAAATATTTAATCAATTTGAGACACTGCCCCACTGGAGACCACTTCTTGAAAGTGCCCGTCATAAGATGGCCAGCCGGGATCTTGCCTTCAGAGATGCATTACATCTGCAATTGAAGCAATATATCACTCCAATCCAGGCAGATGATTTTGAGCGGTTCCTGGGTGAGAAAAGCAAGGAATTGGATGAAAGACTTGAAGAAGCCAAAGATGTTCTGAAAAGACTCAAGGACAGGTAAAGGCTATGCATATCCACTT
>JAOZRI010000599.1 GCA_029940235.1 Desulfobacula sp.
GAACGGGTGGACAAGGCTGAGCTTCACACATCAACAGACAAGATATCATTTGGTGCTGAAATTAGAACAGAAGGTCACAGCATATATTATAATGATATGCAGGTGGCACCACCGTCATTGATTCAGGGATTTTTTACTCCCTATGCTTTAGGTGGATTTAATGGTGGAACCTTGACTGAAATTCAAACAAGAATGGGACAAATGGTAGCAGGAGGGATGGTTCCTCCTACAGATAAATATGATGCTGAAAATGAGTTTATACCAACCACAAAGTTTAATCTGAATATGAAAGCTAAAATTAATGACAGCTTAAATTTTACAGGAAGACTTGCTGCCTATAAAGCCTGGGGAGACTCCACAGATGTTAAATTTAACTCAGGCAGCCTTGGTGACGTTACCCTTGACGGAAATACAAGCTCTGTCCCCCATGGTGATACCATACATCTTGAAAGGGCATATTTTGTATATACAAAACCACTGTATGAAGTTCCTGTAAGCTTTTCCATAGGTCGTCGCCCATCAACTGATGGCCCTCCAATGGAGTATGGGAAAAATTCTCTTGAGGCAGGATCTCCTCTTTCAACTATTATTAACTGGCAGTTTGATGGAGCATCTCTCAATTTTGGTCTTGAAGAGGTTACAGGTATTCCAGGTGCAGCTTTAAAGTTTTGTTATGGTCTTGGATTTGAAGGCGGCTGGGGTAATTCATATTCTCTTGCCAGCACTTCTGCTGAAGTTGATGATGTACATATGTTTGGAATTATTGGTACTTTATATGATGATGATTCATTCAGTGCTGTGCTCAATTATGCCCATGCCTGGGGTATTACAGACGGGTTTGCAGGTTTGACTGTTATGCCTTTTATCGTAACTAAAAATAGTGATGGTACATATACTTTTGATCAAAATAGCGGTGGGTATATCTCCAGAATGCAGCCAGCGAGTGAAATTGGAGACTGGGATGCTGCTTCACTGTTATTAAGATCAAATCTTTATGAATATATTGAAAAAGATATTGATCTGTTTTTTGCACTCTCCTGGAGTCATACTGATCCTTCTCAAGTATCTGAAAATCCCTTTTATGAGATTATGGGCCAGGGTCTGTTAAGCTCCAATGGTGATCTTGAAGCCCATAATGGTTATAGTATCTATGCAGGTGTTATTTTTCCCATGCCTTTGAAAGGAAAATGGGGATTTGAATATAACTGGGGTTCTGAATACTGGTTTAATTTTA
>JAOZRI010000225.1 GCA_029940235.1 Desulfobacula sp.
TTGCTTTTACATCTCTAAGAAAGGTTTCTACATTTTCATAATCTGTTTTTGAAAAGCCAAGCCCGCGTTTTATGATATCCTGCACTCTTTTTTCAGTAGCTTCAGAAGGGTATTGATATATTTTCATAATCATTTTCTTTTTTAATATTTATCAATATAGAGCATTATGCTGCAAGTTTTGTATTCTTTTATGGTTGTATCTATACCCAAAATCTGCAGGGCTTACAAGTGCAAAAATTATCTGTAATAGAAAAAAAATGCATGCCGCTTTTACAAATCCTCTTTTTAGCAAAAGTATGGATGAAGTGCAAAAAACTCCTCAATTATTCATGTCTGATTTTATCACTGCGTATTACCTTATGGAGTGTATTGTGCGATAAATTTAAATCTATTGTTATTATTGAAAAATGATTTACTTTACACCATAATCTATATTATAGTAATGGATATTTATACTGACTATTATATTAAAAATATTTTGTGATTGTATGGTTTGGCGAATATGCAGGGTTGTGCCGTTGATTTAGCGGTTAATTTCAATATAATTCAATTTGAATGTCTAACCTGGGAGAAAATCCTATGGATTGCAGAAAACAACTGTTTTTATTATTGACGGCATGTATATTCTTTACTTTTGCAAATACTTCTTTTGCTCAGCAACAAAAAATTTATAACATTGGAGTAATTGTTTTTGCTCAACCATTTTTACCAGCTGTTGAAGGCCTGAAAGAAGGCCTTTCAACGTATGGATATCAAGAAGGTTTAAATGTACAATTTGATATACATATTATTGAAAAAGACAAATCCCTTATTTCAGGAGTTGTGACAAAATTTATAAACAATAATTATAATCTTATTTTTACCACTACAACACCTGTGGTTATGGAAGTAAAAAAATTAACTTTAAATAAAAATATTCCAATAGTATTCACAATGGTTGCTGATCCTGTTGCCTCAAATGTTGTTAATTCCTTAAAACAACCTGGTGGTAATATAACAGGCATTAGTCATATCGCTTTTCTGATGCTTCCAAAACGTCTTCAAATATTTAAACAGGCTTTTCCTGACATGAAAAATATTGCTGTTTTTTATAATCAAAAAGAAGCCTTTTTAAAAAATCATATTGACCATTATCTGAAACAGGCTGCATCTGAACTTGGAGTTAACATCATTGAATTCCATGTGTCCAGCAGCAGTGAAATGAAAAAAGCACAATCTGAACTATCCAAAAAAAATATTGATGGGTTATTTATGCTTCCAGACCCTCTCTCTGTTTCACTTTTTGGTCAATTAGTAGAGATATCCAGGCATAAAAAATTGCCATTAATGGTGATTGATAATTTTTTACTTCAAAAGGGCGGGGTAATTGGATACAGTCCTGATTTCTATGATATAGGGTTCCAGGCAGCTTTTTTAGTCAACTCTGTATTTAAGGGGCATGCAACAGGGAAACTTCCAGTTCAAAATCCAGAAAAAATAAAATTATCAGTTTCAATGAAAGAGATTAACCGATTAGGACTACAGATTTCAGAGTCAGCTTTACTAAATGCTGATCAAATTATACGATGAAAATTAAACTGTTTTATAAGCTGTTTTTTTATTTTTTTCTGGTTGCTCTTCTTCCAATTGCCATAGGTACTTCCTTTTTTAGCCAGGCGTTATTGAATTATCAAAAAGAAACCTTTAACAAGGTGGCTAAAACAGAACTTAAGAGTGAAGCTGTTAAATTAACATCAAAAATTGATGCCATTACCAGCACTCTTAAATTTGAAACAATGCATTTATCCATGGAAAAAATGGATCAGATACTGTTAGAACACTGCAGAAAGCGCCACCCAGAACTTCTCAAATTATTTGTTACTGATTTACAAAATCGAGTTATTGCATCATCTTTACGTTATGGGTTTATTGCGCAGATGAGCAAACTTCCTGCCCTTGACATCAAAACTGAAAAAACAACAACTTTTACAAACTGGAATCTTGAACCACAATTATCTGTAATATATCTACTCAAATCCATACAAACAGGGGAAAAAAAAGGATTACTGCATGCTCAAATAAGTTTAAAAAATTTTTTTAAACTCTTTCCAATGCAAAGCAGTACACAAAGCCAGTATTATATCGTCAACGATCAAGGCCAAATAGTTTCCCATGCCAATATTAATTATGTATTGAATTCAATTGATTTATCAGACAAGCAGATTGTTAAACCACTGTTACAAGGGGAAACAATGACCAGTGCAGAGTACAAAAACCTGGAAGAAGATATTGTTGTTGGTGTTGCTATCAAGGTATTTGAACTTCCTCTTTTTATAATAAAAGAGACACATCGTGACAGGGCATATCTATTATCTGACAAGCTTGTAAAAATAGCTTGCACTACATTGGCATTGTTATTTTTGCTGGTGATTTTTCTGGCATTTGTAATTTCTAAATCCATAACAAAACCTGTTGAACAATTGGAATACAACACTGCCAAAATAAGCAGCGGGCACTTGGATTTTCCCATGGACAGCAAGCCACAGATATTGCGGGATGAAATCACCGAATTTGGTGATCATTTCCACGAGATGGTTGCGGCATTGAAAAAGGACAAGCTCTTTAGACTGCAAGCGGAAAATAAATTAAAAGAAAGTGAAGAACGGCTTCAAACTATCTTGGATTCAGTACAAATTGGGATCATGATCATAGAACCAGAAAATCACACCATTGTAGACATCAATCCCCATGCTTTAACACTGCTCGGCTTATCTTCAGAAGAAGTTATTGGAAAATCCTGTCACAACTATGTGTGCCCGGCCCAGATAGGAGAGTGCCCAATTACTGATTTTCATCATGACATTGATTCTTCAGAGCGTATTTTAATAACCGCCAATAAAAAATCATTGCCAATTATTAAAACCGTGACAACCATTCATCTGCAGGGCGACCTTCATTTATTAGAGTGTTTTATCGACATCAGCGATAAAAAAAATGCAGAAAAAGCATTACTCGAGAGTGAAAAAAAATATCGTTTAATCATGGAGTCAATGGATGAAGCTATATATATCTGTTCTCCTGGCTATCGTATTGAATATATGAATCCGGCAATGATTAAAAGAACAGGCTATGATGCTTCCGGCGAAATTTGTCACAAGGTGATTTATGGGCTTGATGAAAAATGTTCATGGTGTATTTTTGATAAAATTCAAAAAGGTGAAAAAATAAATTATGAGCTTGTCAGCCCTAAAGATAACAAAACTTATTATATCTCCAATACACCTATATTCCATACAGATGGATTAAATTCAAAATTAACAGTTTTTCGTGATATAACAGAATTCAAAAAAATGGAAATCAGCCTTAGGCAAGCCCAGAAAATGGAATCAATTGGAACGCTTGCAGGCGGGATAGCCCATGATTTTAACAATATCCTTTTCCCCATTATGGGCCATACAGAAATATTGATACAAGGGCTTTCTGGCGATAGCCCCCTGAAAGATAGTCTGAATAAAATTTATACAAGCACCTTGAGAGCAAGGGATCTTGTACGGCAAATCCTTACTTTTTCCCGCCAGGAAAGCAGTGAGCTGCGCCCAATGAAGATGCAGCCAATTATTAAAGAAGCATTGAAACTTATAAGATCTACAATCCCCACAACCATTAAGATCCAACAGGATATCCATCCAGACTGCGGGATCATCAAGGCAGATCCAACACAAATCCATCAGATCATAATGAATCTTATAGCCAATGCCTATCACGCTATTGGGGAAGGTGAAGGTATGCTGAACATTAACTTGAAAGAGATAGAATTAGGTAAACATGATATAAAGAATCATGATATGCTGCCTGGTGTTTATGCCTGCTTAACAGTATCTGATTCAGGTATTGGTATGGATAAAGAGTTGATAGACAAAATTTTTGATCCATTTTTTACTACCAAGGAAAAAGGTAAGGGTACAGGGATGGGACTGGCAGTTGTACACGGCTTAGTTAAAAACATGAAAGGATCCATCAAGGTACATAGCGAGCCAGGTCAAGGAACTCAATTTGATATCTATTTCCCATTGGAAAAAAATTCTTTTGAAAAACCAAGTATCCAGACTGATGAAATAATACAAGAGGGGATGGAACAAATTCTGCTTGTTGATGACGAAGAAGAGATCCTTATAATGGAAGGACAGATGCTGAAACGTTTAGGTTATCATGTTGATTCATATATCAGCAGTATTGACGCTCTTGAAGCCTTTCGTTCCAACCCTGATAAATTTGATATAATCATTACTGATATGGCTATGCCAGACATGCCAGGAGATAAACTCTCCCTTGAACTGATGAACATACGTCCTGATATTCCAGTGTTGCTTTGTACAGGATTCAGTGCCTCCATGTCTGAGGAGT
>JAOZRI010000600.1 GCA_029940235.1 Desulfobacula sp.
ATCTAATGACTCTGGCCGGGTTTCCCGTCTCAACTTCCCAGGCCATTGTCGGTGCCATCATTGGATGGAATTTTTTTACAGGCGCTTTGACAGATATTAATTCCCTTACCAAAATTGTATCCACATGGATCTTATGCCCGGTACTTTCTGCAGCAATAGCCGTTTTTTCCTACAAACTGGTTGTTTTTCTTATTTCAACCTTCAAGATCCACATATTCAGGCTGGATAGATATACCCGCAACGGTCTGCTTCTTGCTGGTATATTCGGTTCATATTCACTGGGCGCCAATAATATTGCCAATGTTATGGGTGTGTTTGTGCCTGTTTCTCCATTTTCAGATATCACCTTTCTGGGATTATTTACACTTTCAGCAGAGCAACAATTATTTTTTATTGGCGGTCTTGCCATTGCCGTGGGGGTTTTCACCTATTCAAAAAGGGTTATGATGACTGTGGGATCAGGAATAATGCCATTGTCTCCGGTGGCTGCATTTGTGGCTGTCTGGTCTCACTCCATTGTTTTGTTTCTTTTCTCATCACAGGGCCTTGAAGCCTTTTTAAAATCCCATGGACTGCCGACGATTCCTCTTGTTCCGGTATCCAGCTCACAGGCCATTGTGGGGGCTGTTATTGGAATGGGCTTTTTAAAAGGAGGCAGGACTATCAAATGGGGAACGGTTGGCGGAATAGCAAGCGGATGGGTTACAACACCGGTTATTGCAGCATTATTGAGCTTTATATGTCTTTTTTTCATGCAGAACGTTTTTATGCAGGAGACTTACAGGCCCGTGCAATACCAGATCACACCGGAAGCTGAGCGAAGAATTAAAAACAGTGGCGTTGAGATAAAAAGTTTGGCCCCGCTGTTAGGGGATAAGTATTCATCTGCTGTTAAAATTAAAAAGGCCTTGTCCCAAACCATTGAACTGACACCTGATATACTTGAACTGGTATTGGATTCATCTGAAATTAAAGAGATCAATCTTTTGTCAGAAAAAATAGATTTAATTGGTTCTCAAGAGATACAGGTGGGTTTATGAAAAATAGTTTAATTCTTTAATTACAGATGTTGAGACAGAATTCAGATTAAGCCATAACAAAATAGATAATGAGCGCAATATAAGAAGGATGGAAAAAATGAGTGTAGTGGATATGGGCAGCCATATACCAAAATATCTACAGATCAGCGACTGGATTCAGGAACTGATCAAGACAGGAAGGTTAAAGGAAG
>JAOZRI010000018.1 GCA_029940235.1 Desulfobacula sp.
TGGCACAGATAAAGAAATTTTGTTCAAGGATCTGCAAAGCCCGTACAAATTCAGGAGGTGCTATTAAATAACCAAGACGAAGGCCAGTCATGGCAAAAAGTTTTGAAAATCCGTTTAGCAAAAATGCTCTGTTCGTAAACTCAAATATTGAGTGTTCTTTACCTTCATATACCAGTCCATGATAAATTTCATCGGAAATTACATAAAGATTGTTTTTTACTGCAACATCCACAATCTGCTGCATTCTTTTTTTGGAGATCACATTACCCGTAGGATTGGAAGGCGAGTTTATAAAAATTGCCTTTGTTTTTAATGTGATTTTTTCTTGTATTGCCTCTGGAGTATATATAAAACCTTGCTCTTCAAAAACAGGAACCATAACAGGAACGCCCTGCACATAATTGATAAAATTTGCATAACAGGCATAGTGGGGATCGGAAATTATAACCTCGTCTCCCGGGTTTAAGAGTGCAGAAAACAGAAGCAGCATGCCAGGGGAGGTGCCCGAGGTTACAATAATCTGACCTGGATCAATCAAGGTGTTATACATTGTTTTATGATACTGGCTTATGGCTTCTCTAAGACGGATATCACCAAGGCTGTGGGTATAATGCGTTTCATTTGCAGCCATAGCCTCAAGACTTGCTTTTTTAACACATTCGGGAATATTAAAGTCAGGTTCGCCGATCTCCATGTGGATGACATCAATACCTGATTTTTCCATTTTATGGATTTTTTCCATTATCTCCATAACTATAAAAGGTGTTATGTTTTCACATCGCTTAGCAGGTTCCATCTATAGCACCTTATTTAACGGATATTCAATTATACCTTCTGCACCTGCTTTGAGTAACAGCGGAATCAGGTCTCTCACCTTTCTTGTATCAATGATTGTTTCCACTGAAAACCAGTCTGACTGGTATAAAGATGCCACAGTTGGAGCATTCAGGCTTGGCAGCAGTGAAACAATGTGTGCGATTTTGTTTTGGGGTACATTCATTTTAATACCCACAAGCTTTTGAGCAACCAGAGCTCCCTGCAAAAGCATTGCAATCTGTTCAATCTTTTCTCTTTTTTGGGGATTTTCCCAGGCTTTTTTATTTGCAATTAATTGAGTATTTGTCTCCATAATTTCATGGATTACTGTTAAATTATGAGCTCTTATTGTGCTTTCTGTTTCAGTGATTTCCACGATGGCATCGGCCAGGCCTGAAACTATTTTAGCTTCTGTGGCACCCCAGGAGAATTTTACATTTACATCAATATTGCGCTCTTTGAAAAAACGTTTGGTAAATTTAACAAGTTCTGTGGAGATGGTTTTTCCTTTAAGGTCTTCAAGGGTTTTTATACTAGAATCATTTGCAACTGCAATTATCCATCTTGCAGGCCTTGCACTTACCTTTGAATAGATAAGATCAGTTACCACATGGATGTCAGATTCATGCTCGGCAACCCAGTCAAGACCTGTCAGGCCAACATCTATTATACCGCTTTCCACATTAATGGACATCTCCTGGGCACGGCAGAGAGCACACTCAATGGTATCATCATTGATATCAGGAAAATAGCTTCTGCCTTCCACATTGATCTTCCATCCAGATCTTTTAAAAAGATTTATTGTTGCATTTTGAAGGCTTCCCTTTGGAATTCCAAGTTTTAATATTTTTTCCATTATTTATATACCTCTTTGGGATCAAAGATTTTTGATTCCACGATTTTTAAATTATTATTTTCAATTTTTGAAAAAAAACAGGACTTATACCCTTTATGACAAGCACCACCACCGATCTGATCAACTTTTAAAAGAATGGTGTCATTATCACAGTCCACCCGAATTTCTTTTACCTTCTGCACATGGCCAGAGGTCTCCCCTTTTGTCCACAATTGTTGTCTTGATCGGCTGTAGTATGTGGCTTTATTGGTTCTAATAGTTTTATCAAAGGCCTGGCTATTCATAAACCCCAGCATCAGAACTTCTCCTGTTTTATAATCTTGTGCAATTGCAGGGATCAACCCATTTGTTTTTGCAAAATCAAGTTTTATCATGCAGCGCTAACTCCTTTAAATTCATATCTTTAAGCGCCTTTAAATAACCGATATTGTTTAAAAAGTCAAATTTGTATGGCCATTGACATGCAAATATCCAGATAGATAATTATTGACATATATAACTATATAGTTGCATGATACGTTCAGGATAGTTGTATGAGACGTTCATGCGTATTGAAAAAAACTTATTTTTTGCATAATTAAAGTGAGTTGATAAATGGAAGTGTTCATGGCAAGGCAGCCGATTTTTACGGCTGGAAAAAAGATTTTCGGTTATGAACTTTTATTCAGAAATGGCCTGGAAAATGCATTCCCCGGGGTTGACGGGGATGTAGCCACGTCAAATCTTTTATCTAACATTTTTTTCCCTTTTGATTTTACTGAGATCCTTGGCGGCAAACCTGGATTGATCAATTTTACAAAAAAGCTGATTCTTCAAAATATTCCCCTGCTTCTTCCTAAAGAGCATTTTATTGTTGAGGTACTCGAGGATATTGAGCCTGACAAAGATGTGGTTTCAGCACTCTCCCTATTCAAAGAGAGAGGATTCTCCATTGCCCTGGACGATTTTATCTATCATAAAAAATTTCATCCAATGATGGAGCTTAGTTCAATTATTAAATTTGATATAAAAGAGACCCCCTTAAATACTCTTGTTGATATTGTACAACAGATTAAATCTGATTATAATAACATTACTATTCTGGCAGAAAAAATTGAAACCCATGGTGAATTTGAACTGGCACAGGAGATGGATTTTACTCTGTTCCAGGGGTATTTTTTTTCCAAACCTGAGATGCTATCTACAAAGGGTATCGCATCCCAGCAGATCACAAAATTGGAATTGATAAATGAACTTGGAAAATATGAATTAAATATAGAGAAAACAGAAGAACTTATTAAAAATGATGCTGCCATCTCATTTAAATTATTAAAATTTATTAATTCAGCATATTTTTCCAGAATAACTCCCATTGATACAATCAAAGAAGCCATAACCTATATCGGGACAGAAGAACTTAGAAGATTCATTAACATTGTTGTAATATCAGATTTAAACACGGATAAACCCAATGAACTGGTGAGAACCTGTGTTATCAGGGCGAAGATGTGTGAAAGACTTGGTGAAATTTTTAACACTGATTTGAAAAAAGATGAACTATTTACCCTTGGACTTTTTTCTCTGATGGATGCCATGCTTGATTGTAAAATGGCAGATATTTTAAAACATATTAATTTTTCCGATAAAATGCAGGGGGCTCTGCTTGGGAAGAATAGGGAATTTAACAAAATTTTAAAAATCGTGATCAGTATTGATCAGGGTGACTGGGAAAATAATTTTTTTACCTATATATCAGGAAAATCCATTGAATCAAAACTACCTGATTTATATCTTGATTCAGTAAAAATGGCAAATTCTCTTGTCAGTTTTTAACTATGGTCTTAGGTATGCTACTATGTATTGCCATAAAACAAATAATCTGTTAATAACCACCCAATAAAAATATTAAATTTTAAACTGCAGAATAAGTGGTTATGGCAAAAAAAACTAAAGCACAAATTTTAAAACTCAGAAATAAAAAAAAGCAAAAAAATATTATCCTTGTTTTTTTTAAATGGCTTTTTATTCTTTTCATTATATCAGGTATTCTTGGTTTTGCTGGCATTTTTGGATTCTATTACTATTTAACCCAGGATTTACCCAAAATAAGCTCTTTAAAAGATTACCGTCCTGCCACTGTTACCAGTGTGTTCTCCGATGATGGAAGAAAAATAGGTGAGTTCTATAAACAGAGAAGAATTGTTATTCCATTATCAAGCATGCCGGATAATTTAATTAAGGCTTTTGTGGCTGCAGAAGATTCAAGATTCAGGGAGCATCCCGGTATTGATATGGCTTCCATAGTCAGGGCATTTATAAAAAATTTTAAAGCCGGCACCATTGTCCAGGGAGGTTCAACCATTACCCAGCAGGTTACAAAATCATTTTTACTGACCCCGGAACGGACATATGAGCGAAAATTTAAAGAGGCAATCCTTGCATATAGAATTGAAAAAAAATTCACAAAAGATGAAATTCTTTATCTCTATCTAAACCAGATATATCTTGGACATGGGGCATATGGGGTGGAAGCCGCCTCGGAGAATTATTTTGGAAAACATGTAAAAGATCTTAATCTTGCTGAATGTTCAATGCTGGCAGGTCTGCCCCAGGCTCCAAGCAGATATTCCCCCTTTAGATTTCCAAAAAGAGCAAAACAGCGACAGATTTATGTTCTTAACCGCATGAAGGAAGATGGTCATATTTCAAATCTTGAGGTTACAGATGCCATAGAGCTCAAACTTGATATCCAACCGCGCAAGAACTGGTTCATAGAAAGAGTACCCTGTTATACCGAGCATGTCAGAAGATATGTCCAAAAACACTATGGTGAGGATGCCTTGTATACTCAGGGACTTCAGATCCACACAGCAGTTAATATTGAACTGCAGAAGATTGGAAGAAATGCAGTCAACAGAGGTTTGATGGAACTTGACAAACGAACAGGTTATCGAGGTCCTTTAAAAAATATTTCTGCTCTTCAGGTGGAAGATTTTTGTGACAAAATATCAGAAAAAATCGGAAATCAATTATTAGAAAAAGGGAAAATTTATCAGGGTGTAGTGAGCAATATTGATGATGAAAAGGGTATAACCACTATAAGAGTTGGTGATTTTACAGGTGTTATAAAGCTTGAAACCATGACATGGGCAAGAAAACCTGACCATGAGATTGCCTATTATGAAATCAAAGTAAAAAAGCCCTCCCATGTTTTTAAATCCGGGGATATTATTGAGGTAAAATTACTAAATGATATTGTTGAAGAGAATGAACTTGAATTTTTTCTCTATCAGGAACCTGTGGCACAGTCTGCATTATTGAGTATTGAAGCTGAAACCGGTCATGTTAAAACAATGATTGGTGGGCGTGATTACAGGGACAGCCAGTTTAACAGGGCATATCAATCAAGACGTCAGCCGGGAAGTGCTTTTAAACCAATTATTTATGCTGCAGCACTTGACAAGGGATATACGGCTGCAAGTGTTATTATAGATTCTCCTGTTGTTTATAAAGATATAGAGCGTGATTTTATCTGGAAGCCCCGTAATTACAAAGAGGAATTTTTTGGCCCAACTCTGTTTCGAAAAGCCCTTGTAAAATCAAGAAATATTGTTACCATTAAAATTCTTAAGGATATTGGAATAGATTATACCATTGATTACGCACGTAAAATGGGTATTACATCCAATATCAGCCGGGATCTTTCCATTGCACTTGGATCATCCGGGCTTTCTCTATTGGAAATTGTCAATGCCTACTCTGTGTTTTCTAATCTGGGTTATTTGATTGAGCCTGTATTTATTACAAAAATCTATGACAGGGACGGCAAACTGCTTGAGACTTCAAAATTGATTCGCAAAAAAGTGGTTGATATGAGTACGGCCTATATCATGACAAATATCTTAGAAAGTGTGGTACAATCAGGGACAGGCTGGAGAATTAAGGCCCTTAAACGCCCGGTTGCAGGCAAAACAGGTACGACAAATAATCTTTTTGATGCCTGGTTTCTGGGATATACACCAAGATATACAACAGGTGTGTGGGTTGGACTTGACCAGGAAGCCCCCCTTGGTAAATCAGAAACAGGATCAAGGGCAGCAAGCCCTATCTGGCTTGATTTTATGCAAAATACCCTGGAGGGAAAACCTGCAAGAACTTTTAATGTGCCCGAGGGTATTGTGTTTGCAAAAATTGATGCTAAAACTGGATTGCTTCCCATAAAAGAGTCGGAAAAAACAATCTTTGAATGCTTTAAAGAGGGTACTGTGCCCTTTGAACACACTCCAAAGCCAGACACAGCATCTGATTCTGATGAATTATTTAAAGAAGGAATTTAATTGTCAAAAGTCTTAGCAGACCTTGGAAGTTTTTCCCAACAACTAAACGGTTTAATATCCACACAATTTTTATTTTGTATTGTATTACCTGAATCAATCAAGAAATCAATCTTTGGATAACGTGATTTAAGTTTTTTTAGATTACTGTTTTTATCACCCCGTAAGCGTGACTCTGATCTATGATGCACATTTAAAATCAGGCTTTTTGTTTTTAGTAGTTCAGGACTTTGATCTATTTTTCTGCAAATCATATCATAAAAAATTTGAGAAAAGACAAGATGTCCAAATGCTGGGTGCCATGGACCTGCAAGAACCATGGATTGATCTTCCATCATATCCGAGGCCTGCAGCCCCATACGAATAACATCAATATTGTCAGCTTGAAAGATTTGATACATCTTTTTGACAAGTTTGACACTCTCTTCAAGGGTCAAGGGTTTATATAGACCCTTTTTATACCACTGTTCCATGGGGCTGCCTTTGAGCACCATCAAAGGATAAATCCTTGCAAAGTCCGGGGCAAGTTTTGCCAATTTATGTGTGCTTTTAAGCAGTGAACTCTCACTGTCATCTGGCAGTCCAACCATGACCTGGACACCGATCTTAAATGAATAATCCTTAAGAAGGCCTATTGCTTTTATTGTATCCCCGGCAGTATGGCCTCTTTTTGACTTTAATAAAATCTCATCATTCATGGATTGAACACCAAGTTCAATGGCAGATATTGTATAAGGTTTGAGAAGGTCAAGGGTTTGTGGATTAATGGTGTCCGGTCTTGTGGAAAACCTTATGCCATGAATTTTATTTTCAGAGATATAGGTATTCACTATTTCAAGCAATTCGATAATGGTTTTATGTGGTAATCCCAGAAAATTACCTCCAAAAAAGGCGAGTTCTACGCTTTCCCGCTTTCCTTTATATTGGAGATATTGTGTTATAATATCATTAATCTGATATTTGTCGGGCAGGTTGGATTTTTGATTTGTAATAATGGACTGATTACAGAATGCACATTGATGGGGGCACCCTGAATGGGGAATAAATATTGGAATCACCAATGGTTTGCATCTTTTATTCATGTATGCTTGTATTCAAATCTATTTTTTCTCTGGAACTATGAAAAAGTTGCATTGTGTAACAACCTGTCAGGATAATTGTTTATCAAGCATTTTCAAGCTTTTTTTTGCAGCATCCTGCTCTGCTGCTTTCTTATTTTTTCCAAGACCTGTTACGTCAACACCCAAAATGCTTAGACTGATCTCAAAGGTTTTATCATGATCTGGACCAATTTCATTAATGACTTTATATTGTGGCGTTGTGGTTGTTTTGTCCTGGACTAATTCTTGTAACAGGCTCTTATAATCAACGATTTTTATAGTAGATAAAAGTTTTTCAAGACGTCTATTGAAAAGCTCATGGATCAGTTGATATACTTTTTTATAGCCTGTATCAAGATAAACCGCTGCAATAACAGCTTCAAAGGCATCTGATAAAATGGAGTTTTTTTCAAAACCTCTGGAAATCATTTCTCCCTTGCCAAGCTTTAAAAATCTGCCAAGGTCTATGGATCTTGCCATATCAGCAAGGGCTGGTTCACTGACAAGATTGGATCTTAATTTTGAAAGTTCCCCTTCGTTTTTAGAGGGGCTTTTTTTCATCAAAAGGTGCCCTATGCAAAGCCCTAATACTGCATCACCAAGGAATTCAAGGCGCTCATTATTATTTTGGCATGAATTCTGGTTTTCATTTAAAAATGATCTGTGACAAAGGGCAGTGTTTAACAGTGATTTATCTTTAAATGAATATTGGATATATTTTTCTAAGGTATCTAAATTTGCATATTTTTCTTTATTCTCTTCCATGCGCATAATTAATGCTTTAAACAGTGAATAATCTATATTGAGATTGCCAATGCCTGTTCCAAGGGCAACACCTTTATTGAATTCGCCATGAAAATCAGACCCCCCTGTGGCAAGCAGATTTTTTTTGTGGGCAAGTTTTTCATAAAAAGATGTCAAAGGAGCATCATGCCCTGTATAATAAACTTCCATGCCTGTAAGCCCATGGGTGATCAGGGTATCAATAAACTCTTCAAGTTGATGGCTTGTATTAAAATTCAGCAGCCCGGGATGTGCAAGAACTGGAATGCCACCGGCTTCAAGAATTGTTGTGATGGCCTTTGAACAGGAGACTTTGTGTTTTTCAACATAGGCAGGTTTGCCTTTACCAAGATACTTATCAAAAGCCTCTTTAAAATTTTTGACATACCCTTTTTCTTTCATAAGTTCTGCTATATGCGGGCGGCCGGTCTGCTTGGCACCAAAGCGTTCTTCAACCTGTTCAATTGTTAAATTAAATCCAAGGTTGTTTAATTTTTCTATAATGGCAGGATTTCTTTGAAGTCTTGCTTTTTTTGCTTTATTTAGAATGGCATTAATATTTTTATCATAAATACTGAATCCGTATCCAAGAAGATGAATACTTCCCAGGTGCTTAAAATTTACAGGGGGTTCGCAGGAAATTTCTACCCCGCAAATAATTTCCAGAACATTGGATTGTGAATACTTTAAGATTTTTTTGACACCATCTATGGTATCATGATCAGTTATGGAAATAGCTTGGAGTTTTGTTTTTTTTGCAAGATTTATAATTTCAATGGGAGAAAAAGACCCATCTGAAGCTGTTGAATGTATGTGAAGATCAATCAATGTACTCTCTTGTTCAGGCTGACTGATTTGAATTGCAACTTAAATACCAAGAGCCTTTTCCATGTCCTCTTCGCGTTTTTTACATTCAATGCACTGGGTAGTGACAGGCCTTGCCTTAAGCCGCTGGAGAGAAATTTCCTCTTCACATGTTTCACATATTCCAAATGATCCGTTGTCAATGCGGACAATGGTTTTTTTGATTTTTTTGATAAGTTTATGTTCTCTGTCCCTGATTCGAAGCTCAAAACTCCTGTTGGATTCGTGGGAAGCTCTGTCAGTTGGGTCAGGAAAATTTTCTTTTTGTTTTGTCATGCCGGTTACAGTAGTGTCAGCACGGGAAAGCAGTTCCTGCAGCCTGTCAGTTAAAAGATTTTTAAAAAATTCCAAATCTTTCTTTTTCATTATATTTACCTTTATCTTAAATTTTTAAGAACATATAAGAGAATAGTATACTGAAATTGAGCAAAAAGTAAAGAATAAAATGGCTAATCATCCTCTGGTATGTCCAGATTAAATAATTGTCTGCTCAGATTGAGATAAAGGCTGTCATCTCTGTGGTCACCGGTGTTACGTAAAAAACGAATGGGGTCGTGGATAGTCCTGCTTGCTATGGCTTGTGTCATGCGTTTGATTGCATCAATATCCTGCTGTGAAAGATGTTTTAAGCTTTGGAAGGTTTTTTTATATTCAATCTCCACAATGGATGACATTTTATCGTTTAAAGCTTTGATAGTAGGGACAATGGCAAGGCCTTCCAGCCAGTTATGAAATTTTACCACAGCTTCTTCAATAAATCTTTGTGCTTTAATTGTCTCTTTTCCGCGCTGGTCAATATTGGATTCAACAATATTTTTTAAGTCATCAATATCATAGACATAGGCATTTGATATTGTATTGATTTTTGGATCAATATCCCTTGGGACAGCTATATCAATAAAAAACAGTGTATTATGATGTCTTTTTTTCATGGCAAGTTTAACCTGTTTTTCTGTCATCACATAGTCTGTTGCACCGGTTGAACTGATGATTATATCAACATCTTTTAATGCATCTACTCGCTCTTCAAATTTGACAGGCTGCCCATTGAATTTTTGAGCAAGATTCACTGCATTTTTAAAGGTTCTGTTTGCCACAAGAATATTTTTTACTCTGTTGGATATCAGATGTTCCACTGCAAGTTCTGCCATCTCTCCGGCTCCCAGCAGCATAACACTTTTTTGGGATAAATCTGAAAAGATTTTATTGGCAAGCTCAATGGCAGCATAGGAGATGGAAACTGCATTATCTCCTATGCCAGTTTCTTTTCTGACTTTTTTCGCAATGCTGAAAGCTTTATGCATGAGGCGGTTTAACAGCACTCCAGATGATTTATTTCCCACTGCAGTCCGATAGGATTCTTTTATCTGGCCAAGAATCTGTGGTTCTCCCACCACCATTGAATCTAAACTTGATGCAACCTGGAACAGGTGAAGTATTGCATCATCATTTTTATATATATACAAAGAGTTTTTAAATTTGGATATATCTATACTCCTTTGCACAGAGATAAACTCAATGATTCTATCAATCTGTTCACCCTTTGAAGGGATATATAGAATTTCAGTTCGGTTGCAGGTGGAAAATATAAGGCTCTCTTTAATATCTTTATCCTGTTTTAATACTTCCAGTGCTGCTATTGTCTCTTCTGGTGAAAAAGAGAGTTTTTCCCTGAGTTCAACAGGAGCGGTTTTATGGTTAGCTCCAATTAATATGATTTTAGGTAATATGTTTTGTGACATTATGTTTTATATTCTTTTTTATATAAAAATTATTTCAAATTAAAAATAAATTTTCTTTTGCAGCCGGAATCAGTTTTGTCGATTATTGTGTAAAAGGTTGATGATGCCCGCCCAGCAGCATATTAACGCCAAGAAAAGTAAATATTATAATTAAAAAACCAATAATAGTCATTATGGCAGATTTTCTTCCCCTCCATCCAGAATAGAGACGAAGATGAAGTAATGCAGCATATATCAGCCATGTTCCCACGGAAAATATCTCTTTTGGATCCCATCCCCAGAACCTGCCCCATATGGCTTTTGCATAGATAAAGCCAGTTATAAGTCCGATTGTCAGCAAAGCAAATCCAGTTGTTAAACAGGTATATCCGACATTATCAAGAAGATCCAGTGATGGTAAGCGTTTGAAAAAGAATCCAGGGTTTTTTGTCTTAATCCCTTTTTCCTGGAGCAGATATAAAATTCCTGTGCCGCATGCCAGAGCCAGAGCTGCTTCTCCCGTAAAAATAAGAGTAATATGTGAATAGAGCCAGAAACCTTTTAATACAGAGTTTTTTTCAATGGGCGCTTCAGGAAGCATTAAGACAATCAGCATTGTGGCAGACAGCAGGATTGAAGCAAAAAGTCCGAGAATTTTAAGATCAAATTTATACTGAAAAACCAAAAACATGCATCCTAAGAAAAAAGCTGCAATGGATAAACTCTGGGAAAGATTTTGTATGGGAAGCTGCCTGATACTTATGGTATAGATTACCATGCTGACAAAATGGAGAGCAACAGCTGTTGCAATTAGATAAAAGGCTGTTTTCTGCCAGCCTGGTTTCTGGTTAAATAAAAATAGTAAATATCCGGCCATACTTGCAAAATAGAGCATGGTTGATATCTGCAGCATAATATCAGCTGTTTGAAGATTCATTATTTGTCTCTCCTCCAAGAAATAAAGTCTTTAGAAACAAGATTTTTATATGAATAGTTGTTCCCGAGAATATCACACAGGATCGAGTCTATTGCTTTTTCATCATTTGCTTTGATCAATCTAAGTATTCCTTTGTCAATAAGAGTATGGAATATCTGTTTATTATCATCAGGGGGATGACTGGATAATAGTAGTTTTTTGCGTATATTTCCCATCAAAGTTAAAAATTGGGCATATTCAGGGCCAAAAGAGTGCTCAAGTTCCTGTTTTATTCTCTTTGCCATTGCAGGGCTTGATCCACAAGTCGATACGGCCAGAATGAGATCACCTCTGTCAACGATGGAAGGCAGTATAAAATCACTTTTATCTGGGGCATCTGCCATGTTACAAAGGATATTAAGTCTTTCAGCATCATCTTTTATTTTTTGATTCAAATCACTATTATCAGTGGCAGCAAACACAAAAAACATACCCTTAAGGTCTTTCTTTTCATAATCTTTTTTCTTAAATTCAATAGACTCTGTTTGTAGATTATCAAATTCATCTGAAAACTGCTTGCTTATCACTTTGACCTTTGCATTGCATTTTTCAAGTGTGGCAGCTTTGCGCATTCCAACATTGCCTCCGCCAACAACAAGGCAATGTTTATTTTTGATATCCATGAAAACAGGATAATATTTCATTACAGCCCTTATTAAATTTTGATTTATATAAAACAATTAATATATAATGCCCTGTTGTATTTTTCAATATTTTTTAAGTTTTAAAAAGAAATCAGATTTTTGAAATCAATTCGTAATTATGAAATTTGCAATAGGATACAATATATTGTAGTGTGTTTTTAATTTGTTTGCTTGCAACATTAAAGCATTATGTCAGTGAAACATTTTGATGCTTTACATATAAGGGGAAAAATTTGAGTCATAGAAAAATAGTATCACTTCTAGCCATTGTTTTATTGTTCATCTTTACTGTTTTTTTGTTTTTCTATGAAAGTTATGCTCACAATGGTGCACAATCCCGTATTGATGAACATGCTCATATTGTAGCAGAAGCACTCTGGAATTATAATCCTCAGGGCACTTCTGAATATCTATACCTCGCCTCTAAATCACAAAACTATCAACAGATTGTCATTACAGATACCAATGAAAAAATATTTCATAAAACCATTGGGGAAGATCCTGCTCGGATTGAGAGTCTGTTGATCTCTCTTAATCTTATCAGCCAAAAACATCTGACATCAGATATCATCTATGAAGGGAAAAAAATTGGCAGAATTGATGCAGTGTGGAGCTGTGATACCATATATTTTGAGCTTTTTATCCTCCTGGTTCTAATCATGATATATACGATTCTCCATCTTATTTCCCAGATATTATATTCTAAAAAATCGTTGGAAAATGATGTTGCAGGACATACAAAAGAGCTATATGGCTTAAATTCTGTGCTGAAATTAGAAGTTAAAGAGCATAAACAGGCAAGGCAGGCTTTAATGAAAAGCCAAGAATTATACCGCCTGATTGCAGAAAATGCCACAGATGTAATATGGATGACTGATATGGATTTTAATTTTACTTATATCAGTCCTTCAACTTTTCAAATGGGTGGATTTACTCAAGAGGAAATGCTGGCAAAAACTCTGGACAAAACTGTATTGCCAGATTCACTGGAAAAGCTTGTAGATTTCTACGAAAAAACATTAAATTTGATAAAGGTCGGTGACCCTGAGGGCTGGGAATCAAAAATTATTGAAGTACAAGAGTATTGCAAGAATGGCAGCACAATTGATACTGAAATAAATGCAAGAATTTTTGCTGATGATGATAATAAGCCTGCAGGCATACTGGGAATAACCCGTGATATTACCCATCAAAAATTGATGGAAAAAAAGCTGACAGAGAGTGAAAAAAAATATAGAAATATCCTTAGCAATATGGATGATGGCTATTTTGAAGTAGATCTTGCAGGAAGTTTTACCTTTTTCAATAATTCCATGTGCAGGATGCTTGGATATCCAGGCGATGAATTAATGGGAACCAATAATCAGGAATACATGGATAAAGAAAATGCTAACAAGATTTTTCAAACTTTTAATAAAGTGTATAAAACAGATGTACCAACCAAAGCACTTGACTGGAAATTGATAAAAAAAGATGGCTCAATCTGTTTTATTGAAACCGTTGTATCTTTGATAAAAAATTCAGAAGGTAAGAAAATTGGTTTTAGAGGTATTGCCAGGGATATAAGCGACAGAATAAAAGCTGAGCAGGAAAAAAATAAAGCCCAGCAATTTGCCATAGAACAGGAAAAGCATGCACTGGTGGGTCAGATTGCTGGAAAAATGGCCCATGATTTTAATAATATTCTGGGTATAATTATGGGCAATGCCCAGGTTGCGCTTATGGGCACCAGGGAGTTAGAAACAAAAAAGACCCTTGAGTTGATTTTTAAACAGACCATACGGGGGAGAGATCTAACAAAAAACCTGGTTATTTTTGCCAAAGATCAGGAACCAAAGCAGGAATTTTTTAAAATTAATGAAAAACTCGATCTTGTTATTGATCTGCTTAAAAAGGATCTGGAAGGTATTGAGATTATAAAAGAATACAGGCCTGGTGTGCCGGAAATGCTTGCTGATTCAGGAATGATTGAACATGCCCTGGTAAACATTTTGCAAAATTCAATTCATGCAATGGGTATGGTTGAACATCCTTTAATTACTATTCGAACATACAGTATTGATGACAATATCACCCTTGAGATTGAAGATAACGGATGCGGCATTTTAAAAGAACATCTTGAAAAAATTTATAAACCTTATTTCTCCCTTAAAGGAAGCAGAGATGCAAAAGGTTCATATAAAACAGGTATTAAAGGAACCGGTTATGGTATGGCCAATGTTAAAAAATATATCCAACAGCATAAAGGCATAATTTTGGTTGAATCTGAATTTGGCTCAGGTACAAAAGTTACAATAAACATACCTGTCACTAAAAAAGAGTTAACCATTGATGAGAAAAAGAAAACTCAGAAGAAGATAACACAATATGAAAAATATATTCTTCTCGTTGAAGATGAAATTGCCATCGCAGAAGTGCAATATGCAGTATTAACACAGGCTCCCTGTAATCATAAAGTTGATACAGCCAATAATGGGCAGGCTGCAATGGATTTGTTTGACACAAATCAATACGATTTTGTAAGTCTGGATTATATTCTTTATGGAGACTACAATGGTATGGATGTGTATCACCACATCAGAAAAACCGATAAAACCATTCCAATATTGTTTGTATCTGGTAATATAGAGTTTTTAGAATCCATAGAAAATTTAAAACAGGAAGATACCAATATTGACCATCTGTCCAAACCATGCCCTAATAAAGATTATGTGACCTGTATAAATGAATTGCTGGAAAGGAGCCATACCCCATGATTATTGATTCACATACACATATTTTTCCTGAAAAAATTAAACAGGACCGATCTTTATATTTTAATAATGAACCTGAATTTCAACTGCTTTATGATTCACCAAAGGCAGCAATTAGCAATATTGAAGATTTGATTGAGACCATGGATAAATTCCAGGTTGATATCTCTGTGATTTGTGGATTCCCCTGGCATAATCCTGATTACACAAAATTCAACAATGACATTATTATTGAATCTGCAATAAAATATCCAGACAGGATTAAAGGCCTTGCCTGTTTTGATGCAGCCTGGGAAGGGGCAGGCAATGAAACCAAAAGATGTATTGATGCAGGGCTTTGCGGTGCAGGTGAACTTGCATTCTATCTGTCCGGAATAGATGAACAGGCATTGGCTCTTCTTGATCCTGTCATGTCTGTTTTAAAAGATAATGGCAATCTGCCATGTATGATTCATACCAATGAGCCTGTAGGCCATAAATATCCCGGTAAAACACCCGTCACTCTGGAACAGATTTACAATCTTGCAAAGACTTTTCCCGATAATAAAATTATCTTGGCACACTGGGGAGGTGGAATCTTTTTTTACAATATCATGAAAAAAGAGACAAAAACTGTTTTCAAAAATATCTGGTATGATACTGCGGCATCTCCCTATTTATATGACTCCCATATTTATGATATTGCCGTTGATGCACAAATTGCAGACAAAGTGCTTTTTGGAACTGATTTTCCTTTGCTCAACCCGGACAGATACTATAAGGATATAGATAATTCAAATATTACTCCTGATCAAAAAAAACAGATACTTGGCGACAATGCTGCCCTTGTTTTTAACATTGATGAGTGACTTGAAATTGATTACCTTTTAATATAATAGGAACCCCCTTTTTGGTATGGTATGTTATAACAAAAGGTAATAAAATTGAACCCGCAAATAGAATCTATATGTATTTTTTTGTAAATTATTTTTAATTTATTGACAAATATAAAACTATATGATTCTATGACTCATATGAAAACCACATTAAATTTTGTAGGTAAAAATATCCGGTTTTTCAGAAGATCCCGAAACTGGACAATGTCCCAGCTTGCATTAAAAACAGGAATTCAGG
>JAOZRI010000019.1 GCA_029940235.1 Desulfobacula sp.
TGATTCTCTCTTCAGAGGGCTGCCACAAAAGTTTTGACATTCTTGTTCACTCCTTATTCTTATTCATACAATACAGCAAGTATGGTTGCTTTATCTGTTTTACCAGTAATAAAATGTGAAGTTGTGGAAAGATAATAGGCACTGTCTCCCGGTTCGAGTTCAAAGGTTTCCGAACCAATAGTCAGACTTACAACACCTTCGAGTACAAAAATAAACTCCTCTCCATTGTGTACAGAAAGGTCTTTTTCTTCACTTTTTTCCAATTGAACAATCAAGGCTTCCATATGTCTGCCCTGGACTTCTGGAGCAAGGCTCATATAGGAGTAGACATTTTTCTTGCTTGTTGCAGAACTTGAACGGATAATCTGCTTTCTCTCATTTTTCCTTGTAATGGAATAAAATTTATTTCCAACACCTGATACAAGGCGTCCTACTGCAGAGTCCAAAGCCTTGGAAAGCTTCATGACAGTTCCAAGCTGAGGTTCTTCTTTTCCACTTTCAATATTTTCAAGCCTTGCCACATCAAAACCTGTCAGATTGGAAAGATCATCAAGGGATATTCCTTTTTCCTGTCTAAGTCTTTTGATGCGCTTTCCCACTTCATCCACATCACTTTTGTCACTGGTTTTAATCTCGCCTGTGAGATCTGCAAAATAATCTAAATTGGTATGGGGGATCTTATCTTCTTTTCCCATGACATCTCCTTATCACCCTTTTATATGAAAGTCCTGGTCAACCCAGGTCTGACTTTCATGCTTTGTTGCTGGCAGACCTAGGTGCAATACCAGGTCTGCCAGTGGCAGTTATTTGGGGAAACTCTGATCTGCAGTTTCTCCAAGTTTTTCTTTAAGTTTTGCAAGACCTGGTCTTGCATACTCCATGTGCCCCTCTTTAAGGGTTCTGCCGTTAATGGCAGCCTCACTTCTTAATCTTGTGCCAACAGTCTTTTCCAACTGTCTTCCAAGCCACAAAATCCTGTCAACATCATATCCATGTTCTATACCCATTTCATCAATTTGTACAAGGGTATCTTCAAGGCAGACAAGACCTACAAATCTTTCATCATCATAATAGTAGTCGCCTGTACCTTTAATGGGTCTGTCACCCAAAAAATTGGCAGGTTGTCCGCCAAGACCGCCAAGGGTAGCTTCAAAATGACAGATACCAGCCTGGAGAGCTGCAAGAATGGATGCTGATGAAACTCTTTTTGTTTCATGGAAATGGGCAATGTGAAGACTTGTATCTGGAATATCATCAAGAATCATGGAAAAATACCTGTAAACATCAGCAGCAGATGCAGAGCCATCATGGTCAGCATGTTCAATATCGCTTGCTCCGATATCTAACCAGTGTTTTGTGAATTCAACAGCATCTTTCATATCTGTAGCTCCGCCAATAGGGCTTCCCCATATGGTACTGACTGTTCCGCACATTTTTATGCCGGCATCAGAACATTTTTTAATGCATCTTTCAGCTTCCGCCCAGTAATTGGGAAGGGTGGTGCCGGAATTTGCAAAATGGTGCTGCTCTTCAGTTGAAACCATCATCAATACCCTGTCCGGACCAACACCTCTTTTTTTAAGCTCAATAGCTCTGTCAACAGATGCTTCTCTGATTGTAATGGCTGTAAGTACAACATCATCCATATTAATGCCTTTTCTTGCAGCACGGCCAACAAAGTTATCGCCTCTAAGGTGTGCAAGAAGTTCTTCAGCATCACTGAATTGGGGCATGCTTCTTGGATTCCCAAGATTTGTAACTTCAATATTGCGGCATCCTGCAAAAATCAACTCTTCAAGATATGTAATTTTTGCTTCAGTTGAAATAAATTTTTCAAGATGCTGAAAGCCGTCGCGTATAGTAATATCGCCAATGGTTACCTTTCTAGGCATCCTTGGAAAAATTTTCCAATAATCATATTCTGTCATTTATTTTCTCCTTAAATTAGAACCTGTCTAAATTATTTTTTTATTTTTACTGTTTTTATATAAAGGAATAAATTTAAAGCATATTATTCTTTCATTCTTTGTCAGGGGCGGTGCATATTACCAACCGCCCGTGGCAATTAGAATCTAAAATTTCCAAATGTTGCATCGTCAATGGGTTTTAAAAGACTTACTTCAAATGCCATGGCAAGCCACTCTCTTATCTCATTGAATTTAACAACTCTGTCGTTTAACAGTCTTGATGCACAGAAAAAAGGATGGGCTTCACCATCATATTTAGCAACCATTTTCTGCTGGAATTCTCCAATTTCTTCCGGTGTCATGGGGTTTCCCATGGCTTTGCGTTTGGCCTGTTCAATGCTTAAAAGAACACCGCCGGCACTCTGTCCGCTCATAACACCAGTTCTTGCTCTCATTGTGGAAAACAGAAAATTGGGTTTATAAGCTCTTCCGCACATTCCATAGTTGGCAGCTCCATTGTCTGGCCCTATGACAAGCTGAATTCTCGGCACTTGGGCACAGGATACTGCACGAACCATATCGGCTCCATATTTACCAATGCCTGCATGTTCAGAATCAGAACCAATCATAAAGCCGGGAGCACTCTGAATAAAAAGCAGGGGTATTTTTTCATAGGAACATTTAATCACCCATTCAGTCACTTTTTGAGCAGCTTCATGGAAAATAATTCCTGCAGCATTGGAACAGACAATTCCTACTGGCAGGCCCTTTATCCTGATTCTACCGGTGAGAATATTGCTGCCCCTGCCAGGAGCGTAATCTTTTTTACTCTCTATAAACTGGGATTCATCGGCAAATGCTGCAATAATTTTTCTGCCGTCAATTCCTCTATGGGGAGATGTTGGCAGAACATCATAAATCGAGTCTATGGAAACCTTGGGCTCTTTTGGTTCAAAGGTTTGCAGATTGATATTTTGGGGTTTTGTCAAAGAGAGAAGCTCTTTAACCCTTTTAATGGCATCTGTCTGGTCAGAGCACAAGTGATCTGCTCCGCCTGAAACCTGGGTATGAACCTTTGCACCTCCAAGATCTTCAGCAGAAATCTCTTCACCTGTTGCCATCTTAACAAGGGGCGGGCCTCCAAGAAAGGAGAAAGACTGCTTGTCAATCATTATGGATTCACAGGCCATAAAGACTATATAGGCACCGCCGGCTGTATTGCCGCCTGTGCTTAAGGTCACCTGGCGAAGTCCCTTTGCCGACATTCTTGCCATATTATAGAATATGGATCCGAAATGCTGATCATCGGGAAATACATCTGCCTGCATGGGAAGAAAAACTCCTCCTGAATCAGCAATATAGACACAGTTGAGTCCACATTTTTCTGCTATTGCCTGGGCTCTCATATGTTTTTTAAGAGTAATGGGAAAATAGGTACCGGCCTTTACACGGCTGTCACTGCCCATGATCATTGTCCAGTTGCCATGGATTTTCCCTATGCCTGTAACTATTCCACCACTGTGCACATCCTCTACACCGGGATACCCCATGCCAAACCCTGCAAGTATTGAGAGTTCAAAAAACTGGGTTCCAGAATCAATAAGATCTGCTATTAAATCTCTTACCGGACGTTTACCTCTTTTGGCAAGCTTATCAATGGCTTTTTGTCCGCCTGAGTTGATGGCAACCTGCTGGCGCTCTTCAAGCTTTTGCTCTTCAGCTTCCCAGAATGTTCTATTTTCACTCATGGATATATTATCTCCCTTTGTAAACTGGTTTTCTTTTTTCCCTGAAAGCTGTAAGGCCTTCAATTCTGTCTTCGGTGGGTATTGTCACCCTGTAGGCATTGGATTCTATGGCAAGACCAGTTGCAAGATCGGTTTCAATGCCTTTATCTATGGCATATTTTGCCATTTCAACGGCAATGGGGCCGGTCTGGGCGATCATATCTGCCATTTTCATACATTCATCTAAAAGATTTTCCGATGTGGCAATCTGATTGACAAGGCCTATATCAAGGGCTTCTTTTGCATCAACACGACGACCTGTAAAAATCAACTCCTTTGCCTTGGCAACACCAATAATTCTTGGCAGGCGCTGGGTACCACCTCCTCCAGGAATAATGGCAAGTCTTGCTTCTGTCAGTCCCATGCTTGCATTTTCAGAAGCTATCCTGATATCAGAAGCCAGGGCAACTTCAGTACCGCCTCCCAGGGCAATACCATTTACAGCTGAAATTACAGGGATTGGCAGATTTTGAATGGAAGTTAAAAGATTTCTTATGGTTATGATAAATTTTTTAACTTCATCGGTCGTTAACCCGGCCCTCTCTTTTAAATCAGCTCCAGCGCAGAACGATTTTTCTCCAGCACCTGTAATAATAACACAGCGGATATCATTTCTGTATTGAAGTTCATCAATTTTATCCCTGATTGCATATAAAAGATCAAAATTAAGGCAGTTCATGACCTTTGGTCTGTTCATGGTCAGGATCACAGTCTGATTTTTCTCTTGTGCAAGCAGCAGGGAATCACTGTCACTTATATTGTTTGCATTCATAATAGTCTCCCTGTCAGCAGCCAATATGGCGTGAAATTACAATGCGCTGAACTTCTGAAGTTCCTTCACCTATTTCAAGAAGTTTCTGATCTCTGTAAAATCTCTCTACGTTGTACTCTTTCATCAGACCATATCCGCCGTGGATCTGGACAGCATGATCCACTACTCTTGACATGACTTCAGAACAGTAGAGTTTACCCATGGCAGCCTCTTTTTCAAAGGCTCTTTTATTGGATTTGAGCCAGCATGCTTTATAAAGAAGGTTTCTTGCACACTCTATTTCCATGGCACAGTCAGCAAGCTTAAAAGCTATTGCCTGAAATTTTGAAAGGGGCTGATTAAACTGCTCTCTCTCCTTTGCATATTTCAGTGCAAGATCATAGGCGCCCTGTGCACCACCAAGCCCCATAGAGCCAATGGAGAGCCTGCCGCCGTCCAGAGTTGACAGCATCTGATGGAATCCATCTCCTGGTTTGCCCAGAATATTTTCCTTTGGAACCCTTACATCATCAAAATAGAGTTCTGCTGTGTTGGAAGCTCGCCACATAAGTTTTTTATGCATTGGAATAGCTTTAAACCCCGGAGTTCCAGCTTCAACAAGTATGCATGAATATTCAGGTTTGCCATTATCTTTTGTACCGGTAATAGCTTGAACAGTTACACCCATGGTCATATCACATGCTGCATTGGTGATAAATATTTTTGAGCCGTTAATGACCCATTCATTACCATCAAGCACTGCTGTTGTTTTGCTCCCACCTGCATCTGATCCCGCTGTAGGTTCTGTAAGTCCAAACCCCCACAAACCCTCACCTGCACAAAGTTTTGGCAGATATTTCTGTTTTTGCTCTTCTGTTCCAAAATAATAGATAGGCCCGATGCCAAGGGAGTTGGCAGCCGCAACTGTAGCAGCTTGAGAACCATCAATTCTTGCAATCTCCTCAACACCGATAATATATGAAATATAGTCCATTTCCTGGCCTTCATACTTCTCTGAAACAAACATTCCAAAAAGACCTATTTCACCCATTTTTCTGGTAAGCTCTGATGAAAACTCCTCTTTTTCATCAAGCTCTCCTGCAATGGGTTCAATCTCTTTTTTTGCAAACTTTCTGACTTCCTTACGGATCATCTCCTGCTCTTTAGTAAGATCAAAATCCACAGTCTCCTCCTTTATATAGAAAATTATTCAAAGGTATTATTATGTGCTTCCTGTCAATAGTACTGAATCAATAATATCACCCGACAAGCAAAAACTGATCGAGCGCTCAGTCTATTTTTTGAATACTATATTTAAAGCACTTATTTTGTCAAATGTTTTTTTATCATATTAAATTTAACCACAGGCATACATGCAGTATTTCAACACAAAAATTAAGAAAATTAATGTGATATCATATTTTTTAAAGAATTTTGCCTCATCAACTCATAAGGTAAAAGCCAAGTTTTTTTGCATAGGGAGGCGGGTTGTAGAAATCAGCATAAATATAATTGCCTTTTATTGATCTGACCACAATCCGTCTTTTTACAAGGGCTTTGCTTATATCATCCAGGATAAAATGAATATCGAGAAAATCATTAATCTGAATTCGATGTGATTTTGAAATTCTAAAACCAATGGCCTCCAATGACAGCCTTTCCACTCTGATATGGCCTGATTCTCTTGTTTTAAGAAGAGTAAATTCGCCCCCGAGTGACACCATTCTTCCAAAGGTCTGCTTTTGTTGAATCCCATCAATTTCTCTTCTGTTTTCTTCTTCTAAAAGGGGCTGCAGATTCTCTTCCATATCAGCAATTGTATCTTCATTTAAAAGAGTTTTTGATTTAGATAGAAATTTACCCACCATGGTTTTTAACTGATTTGAATCCCCTGCACTCACAGTCTGGGATGAGATATTTATCTCTGCAGAAGTTGTCTTTTTTTCATAAATAGCAAGGCAAAAAGCTTTTAAAATTCTCTCTTTTGCTGTTTTGGCACCATCTGTATATGTCTGGGGCAAAAGCATGATAAAGGCACCCTCCCCATATCGAAAAACATCATCTTCACGTCGTTTAGTTTTGTTTAAGATTTCAGCCATTTTTTTAAGCATATCATCATGATTCTGTATTTCACTGGACTGAAGGAGCCTGGTAATATCAATAATCAGCATGGAAAAAATAGATCCATAATGTCTAAGAACATCATCCTTATTACTGATGGCACGCTCAAAACTCCACCTGTTCTTAAGACCGGTCAGTGAATCCGTTGTAACAAGCGTTGTCATGGCCTGATTGTAATAGGATCTTTCAATGGCAATGGCGGCGTATTCAGCAATGGAAGCAAGAACTTTCAAATCCTGAGAAGTAAAAGGATTTTCACTGATTCGATTGATAAGTTCAATAACTCCAAAAGTTTTATTCTCGGTTTTAAGGGGCGTGCCAATGATGGATTGGGTTTTAAATCCAGAATATTTATCTGCTCGAATGCTGAAATGTTTATCTTTTGCAACATCTTCAATTATCAAGGATTTTCCAGTTTCCATGATATATCCTGCAACACCCTCACCTTTGGGGATTTTTGCCCCTTGGAGCTTTTCCTTGTTGGATCCCACCACAACGGAAAAAATCATATCAGAGGTTTTTGAATCCTTTAACAATATTGACCAGTGCAGGGGCTGAAAAATACGACCAACCTGATACATTACAATGTCGAGAACCTCTTTAACACTTTTGGCTTTGGCAAGGGGTTTTCCAAAGTCAGAATCCACATCAAAGGGCATACTACTCTGCTGTATTGATAATTCATCCTTGTATGAAACTTGAGGATCTTCCTGGTAATAATATTTTGTATTTGCTTTGGAGAGCTTAAGATTTGCCCAGAGTAAATTCTCCCGAAGCTGATCAGCAGATGGAAAAATAAATTGATAAAACTCAGATATATTTTCAACTTCTCTGTTCATATTTTTAATACATTTTATTATATCAATCGTGTCAAGATTCACTATCTTTTCAACCTCTGGGGAAAGAATGGGGGGACGGATAATATCAAAAGAGCCAATACCCTGGGTCCAGCAAAGAAAATTTGATAGGGATACTATTGAAATCAGCTGCATCTCTTCCTTGGTTAAATCCAAATGTTCAAAGGGTTGATGATGATATTTTACTGCCAGCGGAAGTTTTTGCGGCAATTTCCACCTTGAGCAGAAAAAAGCACCAACATCATCATGGCCAAGCCCTATAAGAGTGCGTTCTTTTTCAATTATCAGGTCTGCGGAAGTTGAAAGTTCCTGAATAAAATCACCATAATTATTTTTGCCCTGAGTATCAAAAAAAATCTTTCCAACATCATGCAGAAGACCTGCAATATAAGCTTCTTCAGGGTCAGAATATTTAATTTCCCTGGCAATCTCCATGCTCAATACTGCCACAGAAATACAGTGTCGCCAAAAATGCAGCCTGTTAAAAAGTTTTGCATCACCGGTTTTAAACATTTTTTCAAAAATAGTCATTCCAATGGCTATCTTTTTTATCTCATCCAAGCCTAAAAATACAACAGCTTCGGAAAGAGCAGTAATCTTCCTGCCCAGGCCATACATTGCTGAGTTGACTATTTCAAGCACCTTGACGGAAATACCCGGATCAGTCTCCACAATTTTTGAAAGATCTGCCAGTGAAGCTGTTTTATCCTTGGATGCTTTAAGCAGCTTTGCCGCTGCCTGGGGAAAGCTTGGCAGTTTATTGCCATCAAACCTTAGTACTTTTTTTATATCTGATTCCAAAGGGAGGTTTAATTTGTCATTCATGTTTATATGTCCTTTAACGATTTGTTTTCATCTGCATAGTGACTTTCCTCTTTTCTTTTTAGATAAAAATGATATTATTTAATTTATTATGGACGGTCAATCAAAATTTTATTTAAATGCCTCAATTCTATGCCTGTTAGATGATTAAAACTACCTACATAAACGTTGCAATAAGCTTGCCAGTCATGAAATCATATACATATAAGATTCCTGAACATTTCAACAATGCCTGTCTGCCAGGAATGAGGGTTCTGGTACCGTTTGGCAGACGGAGGGTAACGGGATATATTCTTTCGGGCCAGAAAGAGTGTAAAACATTTAAAGCAAAAAAAATTATTGATATATTAGATGATCATCCCCTGTTTCCTGAATCTGAAATCGCTTTTTTTAAATGGATTTCAAATTATTATATACACCCTCTTGGCGATGTGATTAAGACAGCCCTTCCTTCAGGATTTGATCGCCATGATATTTCCCATATTTTTATAACAAAACATGGGCAGAAGTGTTTGAATAATGCAAAGCTCACTCCTGGAGAAGAGCAGGTTATTGAGTTTGTTTTAAAGCGCAAATCGTGTACTTTGAAACAATTAAAGCAAAACCATCAAAACAAAACCATAAATGCTCTGATTCGTAGAATGGAAAAAAAAGATCTTATCTCGGTTTCAGCAGTATTGAAAAATGATGGAGCAAAAGTAAAAAAAGAAAAATTTATTCTTTATGAAGACATGCCCAAGGTCACTATTCGTATGTCAAAAAAACGCAGAGCACTCCTTGCAATAGTTAAACAAAAGAGAGAGGTTTCACTTACTATATTAAAAATAGATATCCCTACTGCACAGACATTAATCAAGCCTTTAGAACAAGCTGGATATATTAAGATTATTCAGCGTCAGGTTTTCAGGGATCCCCTTGGTGAACCTGTGGAACCTGACAAACCACATAAATTGACCTTAGAACAGCAGATTGTGGTCAAAAAAGTGCAGGAAAATTTAAGTTGTGGATTTAAACCTTATCTTTTATCCGGAGTAACAGGCTCTGGTAAAACAGAAGTTTATATGCGGCTTGTGCAGGATGTGGTGAATAGAGGAAAAACTGCAATTGTTCTGGTACCGGAAATTTCTTTAATCTCCCAGACTGAAAGACGTTTCAGAGCAAGGTTTGGTGAAAATATAGCTGTGATTCACTCTTCCTTGACCAAGGGAGAATTGCTGGATCAATGGCGTAAAATCTCTTTAAAAAAGGTAGATATTGTAATTGGCGCAAGATCAGCTGTATTTTCACCATTGGAACATATCGGGATCATTATTGTGGATGAAGAGCATGATGGTTCCTATAAGCAGGAACAGGGCCTGAGGTATAATGCAAGAGATACCGCCATTGTTCGGGCAAAATTAAATAACTGCCCTGTAATACTTGGCTCAGCCACCCCCTCTGTCCAATCCTATCAAAATGTTGTGTTAAAACGCTTTGAGGAATTAAAGCTTAAAAAACGTGTTAACAGGCACGCCTTGCCAAAAATCACACTTGTGGATTTAAAGCAGTATAAAGATGTAAGAGGGTATGACAAAATAATAACTCCTGAACTTGCAAAAGGGATCAGGGCCTGCCTTGACAAAGGCAATCAGGCATTGATTTTTTTAAACAGGCGGGGATTTGCAACATTTCCTGTTTGTCTGGATTGCGGAAAATCACTGTCGTGTAAATATTGCGATATAACAATGACGCTTCATCAAGGGCATAGTGAGTACCAATGCCATCTTTGCGGATATACACGCCCTGTTAAAATCAAATGTCCTGAATGCGGCTCTTTAAAAATCAAACCTCTGGGATTTGGTACTGAAAAAATAGAATCCATGCTCAAAGCCATGTTTCCCGATGCAAGACTTACCAGAATGGACCAGGATTCAACATCCCGCAAAGGTGCTGCAATTAAAATATTAAAAAATATTAGAAACCAAAATGTGGATATAATTGTGGGAACCCAGATGCTGGCCAAGGGCCATGACTTTCCTTCCATTACCCTGGTGGGTGTAATCTGTGCAGATCTCTCCTTGAGCCTTCCTGATTTCAGGGCAGGAGAGAGAACCTTTCAGCTTCTCGCCCAGGTGGCGGGTCGTGCAGGAAGAGGTGAAACTAAAGGAAAGGTGATTATGCAGACTTATAATCCTGACCATTTTATTATACAGGCTGCCAGGCAGCAGGATTTCCTTGATTTTTTTCAAAACGAGGCGCCTTTTAGAAAAGCGCTTATGTACCCGCCTTTTTCACGGATGATTCAGTTAAAAATTTCAGGGAACAATGCTTTAAAAGTCAAAATATTTGCAGGAAATGTTGCCAATATACTTAAAACCACTCTTGACAAAGAAAAAAATCAAAAAAATATGGTCCAAATTTTAGGTCCCATTGAAGCACCCATTCAAAGGATTTCTTCAAAATTTCGATGGCAGATTCTTGTTAAAAGTCCTTCTGCCAGATTAATCAATCGCCTGATAACATCAATGATGAATCATGGAAAAATAAAACCTGGAACAGGAGTAAGACTGATCGTGGATGTGGACCCATACTCTTTGATGTAGAGAGTTACCCGTTGACAGGCTGTTACACATAAAGCTTGTTAAAAGATAAATATGGTCCCAGGTTGTCATTATGCTCCTGTGAAGTAAATTCAGCACTAAGATATTTTCCTTTTTTTGCTTTAACTACCACCTCTTTTTTTACAATTGACTGTTTGGCATCATCAAGAACAAATTCAAGAAAAACTTTAAGGCCTGGTAAAAAACTTTGTTCAATATTGGTTTTCAACATAAGCCCTTTGCTATTGAGTTTTTTTATGATCATTTTACCCCTTAATTTAGCTTCTCCCCTGGAAATAAATGTACCGAGCAGCTGAGTTTCCTGTGTGATTTCCATATTTTTTGTGAGTACAACAGGATATGAAAATCCACACCTGCATTTACATTTTATTTTGGTATTTTTTCTTGTAATGGTATATTGGGACAGCTGCATGATCTTTTCTCTGAGGCATTCAGGGCATACAAATTTTGCAGTATCAATGTAGTCAATTGGTATTCTCTGTTCCATGGCAACCCCCTGTTTCTAACTGTTTAGATCTTGCCCTATGAATAATAGCTACTTCAATATTTATGCCAGTATGTTAAAAAAGTAGTTGATCTTGGTGAATTTATTGGATATATTGAACGTTAAATAAATTTATTATTTCGCTTTTACCAAGTTCGTGTTCTTATTTCACGAATAGTAATTTTATTTAACCAAAACTGTTGTATTTAACTATTTACCAGAGGTGTCCATGACCCAATCCAATCTTGAACTTTTCAAAGAACTCAATCCAGGAACTTTACAAAAAAAATTCCTTAACTCTTTATTAAAAATCCAGAATGTTCAAAGAGGCTCGATATGGATCAAACAAAAGGATACATATTTGTGCATCGAAGCAGCTGGAGCTGAAGAGGATCAAATCAAAGGTGTTGCCTTGGATATACAGCACCCAAGTATTGTGGGATGGACAATTGAAAATAAAAAAATGACCATGGCAGAGACAAAAAGTGACAGGCGGCATTATAAGGAAGTCGAAGAAAAATTTGCTGTCAAAAGCAGCCTGATTCTCTGTTTTCCTCTTTTTTTAAGCGATAAAAAAGTTTATGGTGCTGTTCAAATCATTGATACAACTCCCAATAAAACCAGGTTGAATCTTGATCAAAAATATCTTGAACAGCTTCAAAACCTTGTGGATATATGCTCCATAGCCCTTAGCAATGCCCTTTTATACAATACTGAAAAACAAAAAATTCTTAGCCTTCAAACAGAGCTGAATCAAGTAAAGAGCAAGAACACTATCATAGGCCAGAGCACCAGTTTCCAACAATGCATGGATCTGGTAAAAAGTTATGCTGATACTGAATTTCATGTCTTAATCACAGGCGAAAGTGGTACTGGCAAAGAGTTGGTTGCTGAAAAGCTGCATCAATCAAGCACCCGAAAAAACAAACCTTTTCTCGTACAAAACTGCAGTGCTATCCCTGAGACACTTTTGGAGAGTGAATTGTTTGGATATAAAAAAGGAGCGTTTACAGGAGCCACCAGGGACAAAATGGGATTGTTTGAAGCTGCAGATGGCGGAACAGTCTTTCTTGATGAAATCGGGGATATGCCCATGAGTATCCAGGCAAGCCTGCTCAGAGTGCTCCAGCAAAATGAAATAAAACCCCTTGGTGCAACAGAAGTGAAGCATGTTGATGTTAGAATCGTTACAGCCACCAACAAGGATATCAAACAGATGATTGCTGAAAACAGTTTCAGGCAGGACCTGTTTTACCGTCTGTCTGTGCTGCCGGTTCACATGCCCCCTTTAAAAGAGAGGCGGGAAGATATTCCTCTGTTGATTAAACATTTTCTTGAAAAGGAATCTGTACAAGCCAACACCATGGAAAAAAAACTTTCAACAGAGGCTATGCAATCTCTTGTCTCCTATGCATGGCCCGGAAATATCAGGGAGCTTGAAAACCTTATCCGATATCTCATTGTAACAGCACCAGATGAATATATTGAACTTATAAATATTCCCCTTCATGTAAGGGAGCAGAATCCAGATCTCGACCCCTTCAGTGTTTCTGGAACAGCAAACAGCAAAGACAGCAATAATTTTATCAGCAATATAAGCAGTATGACCTGGCCCCAATTGGAAAAAGAGTATGTAATATCGCTTTTAAAAAAAAACAACTGGAATATAACCTGGGCAGCCAAATCCTCGGGAGTCAACAGATCAACCTTTGCTTCAAGAATGCGCAAACTTAAAATCAAACGTTTTCATCAGGAAATTGAGTGACAGCTGGTTAAAGATATCCAGATATTTGTCATGGAAAATTTTAAATAGCCCATTTCAGGGCTTGGCAAACTTCAGTTTGATTCCTGATGAATTTTCTCTGGTGGTAAACCCAAGGGGTATAAGTAGCTGGAAAAGTGGCCGACCAAAATAGAACAGCTCTTGCGAAACCGAGAGATTAAATTCATCATTTACCCGGATACGATAGGCAAGATCTTTATTGATGATTCGTTCAAGCTTTTTGACTCTTTTCTTGGATGAACGGGAAATTGTCCGGGAGACTGTTTTTAAATCAGGGCATGGAAACAGCTCTTCATACTCAATTAGTCGTTCTTTCAATGGATTGCCATCTTTCACAATATCAAGCCTTGAAAGGAGATCTTTGCCGGCAAGTTCGAGAATATCATCTGTGTCCCAGCACTTAAGAATCTTGCAGGCAAGGGGACGATGATCGTATATGCTGCACCCATTCCGAGATTTATCGTAAAAGATACAGGCCCATGAATCCTTTATTCCACGGATCTTTAAGAGCTCAGTTTTTACAGGTTCTACGGAATTTAAGACCGGGTCATGGGCAAGTTCACCACTCCTGATAGTAATAATTTTATCAAAGGATAGAAACCCTTTTTCTATTAAGAATAAGTCCTGAGTGTGTAATGCAGGACCGCCTTTTTCACAGCAGGTGCCACACCGCTTACATTCATTTTGATGCGTCATACGAGCCATACCCCAGTAAAAAATAAGTTTGCTAAATCTTCAAAAATAATCATTCTATCTCTATTCTTTATTCCTGTATAGGTTTTTCTCCTCACCCTTGTTTTTAGTAATCCGAATACCTTTCAAATTCTTTTAATCCCGGTAAATATCCAGAAGATATGAACATCTATTGCTTTTTTCCACAATTCGAGTTAATTCATCCATATGAATAAAAATTTTAAGCACTGTTTATCATCTGCTTTTATCTTTGCTTTTTGCATAATAAATCTGTTTTTTTTATCAGGATGCTCTTTGATCATCTCTTCTGCCACATCTGATATGATGAATCATCTTTCCAAAAGTATTTCAAACAGTGATGATCTTTCCATGGTAAAAGACGGCGCCCCGGCATATCTTTTAATGATTGACTCCTTGATATATAAAGATCCGGAGAATACAAGCCTTTTATGTAATGCTGCACTGTTATATACCTCCTATGCTGACCTGTTTGTAAAAGATATTGTCAGATCAAAAAAAATGGCTGACAAAGCCATGAATTATGCAAAAAGAGCAATCTGCCTTGAAAACTCTGCTGCATGCATGCTTAAATCCAAAACATTTAAAGAGTTTGAAACAATAATTTCAAATATGAAACACAAAGATATTCCTGCTCTTTTTACCCTGGGCAATGCCTGGGCAGGCTGGATAATGGTCAATAAAAATGATTTTAACGCCATTGCTGACATCTCCCATATTGAATTGATCATGCAGCGGGTGATTGAACTTGATAAAACATATAAAGATGGTGCTGCATATCTTTACCTTGGGACATTGGCAAGTCTACTGCCACCATCTCTTGGTGGAAAACCAGAACAGGGAAAACTCTTTTTTAATAAGGCTATAGAAATCTGTCAGGGCAAAAATCTTATGGTAAAAGTGATCTTTGCAAAAATGTATGCAAGAATGATGTTTGACAGAGCACTTCACGATAAACTATTAAAAGAAGTTATGGTTGCAGATCCTAATGTGCCGGGGTTTACTCTTGTAAATACGTGGGCACAGATACAGGCATTGGAGCTAATAGAGAGTGCAGATGATTATTTTTAAAGTGTTTGGACAGAAACTTACCCATCTGCTTTGTTGCTGCAAAGTTTTGCAATCCTCATGTACTACAGTACACTCCGGTTGCAAAACTGTTTGCGCCTCACATATGGGCAACTTTCCATCCAAACACACATTTTCAACCAATCCATGCTCTAAATTGATGAAAAGAACTTTTCTATAGAAGGACTTTTAATATGCTAAAAAATTTTCAAATATTTAAACTATTATTGTTGATATTGTTTACTCTATTTATCACAGACAATGCACTGGCTGTGAAACTGAAAATTGCCACGTTATCGCCGGAAGGTTCCATGTGGATGGAGAAGATGCGTCAGGGTGCAGCCATGGTTGCTAAAGAAACCAACAACCGTGTGAAGTTCAAATTTTATCCCGGCGGCGTTATGGGAAATGATAAAACTGTTTTAAGAAAAATTCGCATTGGGCAACTCCATGGTGGGGCTGTTGTCGCAGGAAGCCTTTCAAGATTTTTCCCGGCAAACCAACTTTATGCGCAGCCCATGAAATTTAAAAGTCTTGACGAAGTGAATTATGTCAGAAAATATATGGATCAATATATCATTGACGGGCTTGATCATGCCGGTTTTATTACTTTTGGGCTGATGGGGGGCGGTTTTGCATATATAATGTCACAAAATCCTGTGGAAACCATAGATGATTTAAGAAACCAGAAGGTGTGGATTCCAGACAATGATAAAATCAGCCAGGACTCTATTAAAGCTTTTGGAATAACTCCTATTACTTTGCCAATTGCAGATGTAAGGACATCCCTTCAGTCGGGTTTAATTAATACAGTGGCGACATCTCCTGTGGGGGCTATTGTTCTCCAATGGCATACCCAAATTAAATATGTAACCAATATTCCCCTGATCTACCTCCATGCTGTGCTTGCCATTGATAAGAAAAAATTTTCAAAGATTCCAGAACCAGATAAAAAAACCACCATCCAAATCATGACAAAGGCCATGAAAGAAATTGATATGCAAAA
>JAOZRI010000226.1 GCA_029940235.1 Desulfobacula sp.
ATCAAAACAGTATGCTTTGTATTAGAGAAGAAGCTGATGCCAATGCAGATGAAAAGAGGATAAAAACTATAAACACAGGTATTTATTGTTTTGAAAAAAAATTTCTTGTCTCTGCCCTTGATGAAATAAAACCTGATAACAATCAAGCTGAATACTATTTAACAGATGCTATTGAAATAGCACAAAAAAAAAATGAAAAAATAATGGTAGTTACAATGAATGACTACAGACAGGTTATTGGTGTAAATACGCTTGCAGATCTTAATATGGTCGAAAATTTGATTTAGAATATGGAAAATCAATTGCCTTGACTTTATGAAATATTTTGAATTATACTGATAACAAATACACTTTATGAGGGTATGAAATTGAGTAATGAAATTAAAAATAAATTTGATGATATAGATGGAAAAATTGATTTTGTGATTGAGCTTTGCCAGACGCTTCAACAGGAAAATAGTGAATTAATACTGAAAATTAAAAATCTTGAAACCCGGCTTGATAAGAAAAATGTAACGGAAGAAGAATTTTCAGAACAAGAGGCTTTGATTAAGTCAAAAATTGATGGACTTTTGAATAAATTAAATTATTTTTCCAGTGAAACTTCAGGCAATTATCAATCAAGCCTGTAGTAAGTCAAAATTATTTTTAGAAAAGGAATTTTTTTGAATGAAATTATTACAATTGATCTTTTTGGTGAAGAGTTTAGATTTAGACCTGATAATCAGGTGGAAAATCCAAAAGAAGTTGCACAATATTTAAAAAGTCATATAAAAGAAGCTGAAAATATGTTTCAAAATAAAACTTCAGGAAAGAATCAAATTGCAATACTGCTACTGGCTGCCATGAATGTGTCAAAGGATTTTCATGAGTTAAAGGTGCAATATACTGATCTTGAAAAAGAGATTGATAATAAACTTTCATTTTTAATTGAAAAAATTGATAAAGGAATTGAATGATATAATAAGTTGATTTTAATATACTAATACCCCTGCAATGTGCGTGATTGTATGACAGTCTTTGTCCTAACGCATATATAATAGGGAGTCCACACTTTTACTGATGCGCTATGTTCCTCGAGGTTAAGGAAAAGCCTAAAGGTAATACTGGACGGCCCGCTTTTGAACCTTTGGTTCAAAGTCTTAAAACGCAACACGGCAGTTTGTGGGGGTAATAGTAACAACTGATATTACATTTGATTTTTATCCCGCCTTAAATTTTTTTCTCATTTCATTTTATAAATTTTAGACAATGACAGCATAAATTATGCTGTTTATATTATAATATAGGAGACTTTTAATGAACTATACACTTGTACTCCCATCGATTGCTGCTGTTTTGCTGGGATTGGGAGTCATTGTTTTTTTCATTTTTAAGAAAAAGGCAGCTCAAGAAAAATTAATTCAAAAAAATAGAAATGTTGAAGAAGAACAGGCGCGTTTAATTCAAGAGACAAAAAAACAATCTGAAACACTATTAAAAGAAGCCAGATTAGAAGCAAAATCCAGGCTCATTGAGATGAAAAATGATTTTGATTCTGAAACCCAGGAAACACGTTCGGAATTAAAAAAAGAGGAGCGAAGATTATCAAAAAAGAGTGAGAAGCTTGATAACCATGAAGACCAATTATCAAAAAGAGAACAGAATATTCAGAGAAAAGAGAGTGAAGCACAAAAAAAGTTTGATTCAGCCAGTAAAAAAGAGAACAAATACAGGCAATTATTAGATAAAACCAAGAAAGAGCTTGAAATAGTTTCCGGCCTTACACTGGAAGAAGCAAAGGATCTCTTGCTCAAGGCAATGGAAGAAGATGCAAGACATGATGGTGCCAAGCTGATAAAAAAAATTACCAGTGAGGCAAAGGAGAATGCAGAAAAACAGGCCAAAATGATCATCTCAACTTCTATTCAGCGGTATGCTGGTGAATATGTAGCAGAAAGAACTGTCTCTGTGGTTCATCTTCCAGGAGATGAGATGAAAGGAAGAATTATTGGCCGTGAGGGAAGAAATATTAGAGCTCTTGAGGCTGCCACCGGGATTGATTTAATTATTGATGACACCCCGGAAGCTGTCATATTATCAGGGTTTAATCCCATTCGAAGAGAAGTGGCCAGGATTTCTCTTGAAAAATTGATATCTGACGGGAGAATTCATCCTGCAAGAATTGAGGATGTGGTGGAACGTGCAACCAAGGAAGTGGATGCCATAGTTAAAGAAGCTGGAGAACAGGCAGCTTTTGATCTTGGTGTGCACGGTATTGATTCTGAATTGATTAAAGTTCTTGGTAAACTAAAGTTTAGAACCAGTTATGCCCAGAATGTATTACAGCATTCAATTGAAGTCGCTTTTTTGTCAGGTGCCATTGCATCAGAGCTTGGTTTGGATATCAAGCTTTCCAAACGTATGGGACTGCTGCATGATATAGGAAAAGCCGTGGATCATGAAGTGGATGGAGCCCATGCTATCATTGGTGCAAAACTTGCCAAGAAATATGGTGAAATAGAACCTGTGGTTAAGGCTATTGCAGCCCACCATGAAGATAGAATGCCCGAATCGGTGTATGACTATATTATTCAGGCAGCCGATGCATTATCAGGAGCACGGCCTGGAGCAAGAAAAGAGAGCCTGGAAAATTATGTTAAGAGACTTGAAGACCTTGAAAATATTGCGAATGCTTTTGAAGGAGTTGTTAACACTTATGCTATCCAGGCAGGCCGTGAGATACGAGTCATTACTGAAAGTGAAAAAATTAGTGACGAAAGTGCAGTGCTTTTATCAAGGGATATAGCTTGCCAGATTGAAGAAAATTTAACCTTTCCAGGCCAGGTCAAGGTGGTTGTTATCAGAGAAACAAGAGCTGTGGAATATACAAAAAAATAAAAGGTACAAAATTTAGATGAGTGTTTTATCCATATTAAAAGAGCGTGGGTTTATAGAAGACCTCACCCATACACAGGAGTTGGAAGATTATTTGACCAATAACAAAACTACTTGTTATATTGGTTTTGATCCAACAGCAGACAGTCTGCATGTTGGCAGCCTTGTTTGCATAATGGCCTTGGCCCATATGCAAAGGCAGGGACATCGTCCTATTGCTCTGGTTGGTGGTGGAACAGGTTTGATAGGGGATCCCTCTGGAAAAACCGAGCTTCGTAAGGTGATTACACAGGAACAGATTGATGATAATAAAAAAGGCATCAGAAATCAATTATCAAGATTTCTTAATTTTTCAGATGATAAAGCTCTTTTGCTGGATAATGCCCAGTGGCTTACAAAACTTGAATATATACCTTTTTTAAGGGATATCGGCAGGCATTTTAGTGTTAACAGGATGGTTAAGGCAGAAAGCTATAAAGCCCGTATGGATTCAGAAGATGGACTGACCTTTATTGAATTTAATTATATGCTGCTCCAGGCCTATGATTTTATGCAGCTTGCAAAATCACATGACTGCCTTTTACAGATGGGAGGGTCAGATCAATGGGGTAATATTGTTGCCGGCATAGATTTGACAAGAAGAACATTGGGGAAACAGGCCTTTGGTATAACATTCCCTTTAATCACCACAGCAAGTGGTATTAAGATGGGAAAGACCCATAAAGGAGCAGTATGGCTTGATGCTCAAAAATTTTCTCCCTATGAATATTATCAGTTCTGGGTAAATGCAGATGATGCAGATATTGTAAGATTTCTTGCTCTGTTTACTTTTCTTCCCATGGAAGAGATTGAGCAGGTAAAGCATATTCAAGGTGTCAATTTGAATAAAGCAAAAGTTATTCTTGCTTACGAAGCCTGTAAGATTTGTCATGGTGAAAATGAGGCAAGTAAAGCCTTGAAGGCATCTGTATCCATGTTTGGAGATATTGAAATTCCAGATGATTTACTTGCTGGAAGCAGTATCTCAAGGGGGTTGCATTTAAGTGACAATGAAGATTCTGTTCCTTCATCATCCTATATTAAAGATGATATCATGGGGAAAATTCTTTTGATTGATCTGTTTGTGGGTGCAGGCCTGTGTAAATCAAAATCAGATGTCAGGCGTTTGATTAAGCAAGGCGGTGCTTATATAAATGGTAACAAGATAACAGCCTTTGATCAAAAGATTGTCAATGATGATATAGAGAGCAATGAGGTTTTATTGAGGGCTGGAAAAAAAAAATATCATAAAATTATTTTAAAATAACCACAAAAAGTATTTGACATAATATTTTATTGCATATATATTATGTGGGTTTTCTTGGTCACAAAAAGAAAGGTGACCATAAGTTTTGATCTTTGAAAATTGGTCAGTGATAAATTTAAAGAGCTAAGTCTAGAACAA
>JAOZRI010000601.1 GCA_029940235.1 Desulfobacula sp.
CAGGCTTAAAGCTATAAGGGATAATTTCGCCTCCGCTTCTGGGCGCAAACCCCATGGAGCACATGTCATACAATGGCAATAATCTGAATTTATTCTGGCCTATCGCCAGACTTAAATTACCCAAATGCATATCTGTGTTGTTGATCAACTGTCCAAAGCACCACAGGAATTCAACATCAAAAGTACTCTTCTGGCTGACCAGTTTTCTTTTGTACAAAGCATCCATCACCTGGGGCCAGTTAGTTCCCAAACCTACAAATTCAGCATCAATGGACTGGAGAGACACCATTGATATCCGCCCATGCTCTCCAGATCTGTCAAATCGCTTAGACTCCAGAAAAAGCCTGTCACCCCTTTCAAGCAGTCTAATTTCAGCAGTGGGGAAATTTTGACTCTGGATAATTTTTATTGCATGATATTCAGTAATTAGAATATCACGCCATCGCCTTGCGATTTCATTCTTTCCCTTTGGTGAAAATTTGACAATTACATGCGAAGAGCTGTTAATGTTAAAAGCAGTAAACTTAGGCTGCTCTCCTCCGGCAGATGATCCGGGAATGACACCGTTCATAACATCATCGGCAAGAGCCGGATAATCGCTGCCAGAGACACCAGTATACTTGCGTCTAACCCGCAGCAGCGCCTGTTCACCAAACTTTAAATTTCCAGGCAAATCCTCACCATTAGATATCAAACAACGCCCTATATGATTTGAGTTCCAGTGTTTTGGATCAGATGGAAAATCAGGAGAGTGTGCAGCCATTTCCCTTGCAACCTGCCGGCCAAGAAAACCCTGTGGCCTCAAGTCAAACAGAAAATATGGTAAATCATCATATAAGCCGTCACCTCTTTCTCCAAACAGCAATGGGGATATTTCTGCTACAGCTGGTTCCACAAAATATCTCCCGTCCACCAATGGACGTATATATGCAGAGAGAACATTATTACCCCGGGCATTTACCATGGTCAAAGGCAGTTTGTCACTGCCTCCAAAGGCATTACATGTCATGACATACCGTAGAGATCGTCCGCTTTGTAATTTTATGACACTATCCCCCATCCCCCGCAGTTGACGGGATACAGCGGTTTGATTCAGTCTGGTTGCAGCCTGGATTTCCTTAGATGTTGCCGGGCCACGTTCCAGAAATTCTCTAACAGATAAAGGCATTCAGTAACTCCATAATAAAAAAACGACTAATTTTATGACTAATAAATAA
>JAOZRI010000602.1 GCA_029940235.1 Desulfobacula sp.
TAAAATTAAACCAGTATTCAGAACCCCAGTTATATTCAAATCCCCATTTTCCTTTTAAAGGCATGGAAAAGAGAACACCTGCATAAATACTATATCCATTATGGGCTTCAAGATCACCATTGGAGCTTAACAAACCCTGACCCATCATTTCATAAAAGGGATTTTTTGAAACTTGAGAAGGATCAGTATGACTCCAGGAGAGTGCAAAGAACAGATCAATATCTTTTTCAATATATTCATAAAGATTTGATCTTAACAACAGTGAAGCAGCATCCCAGTCTCCAATTTCACTTGTTGGCTGCATGCGTGTAATATATCCGCCGGAATTTGGAGCAATACTATAACCAGTAGCCTCTTTTGTGACTATAAACGGCATAACAGTCAAACCTGTAAAACCGTCTGTAATATCCCAGGCATGTGCATAATTAAGCACAGCACTGAATGAATCATCATCATATAAAGTACCAATGATTCCAAACATATGCACATCATCAACTTCAGCAGAAGTACTGGCAAGAGAATATGAATTACCCCAGCCGCCTTCAAATCCAAGGCCATAACAAAATTTTAAAGCTGCGCCTGGAATACCTGTAACCTCTTCAAGACCAAAATTGAGAGAGGCTCCATCAAACTGCCAGTTAATAATAGTTGAAAGAGGAGAACCTGCCTCAAGGGAATTTTTCCCATATTCCATTGGCGGTCCGTCAGTTGAGGGACGACGGCCTATGGAAAAACTTACAGGAACTTCATACAGAGGTTTTGTATATACAAAATATGCCCTTTCAAGATGTATGGTATCACCATGGGGAATAGAGCTTGTATTGCCATCAAGGGTAACATCACCAAGACTGCCTGAATTAAATTTAACATCTGTGGAGTCTCCCCAGGCTTTATAGGCAGCAAGTCTTCCTGTAAAACTTAAGCTGTCATTAATTTTAGCTTTCATATTCAGATTAAACTTGGTGGTTGGTATAAAATCATTATCAGCGTCGTATTTTTCTACTGGAAACATAGTTGCCATTCCAGCCATCATAGGATAACGAACAGCTGGATCAAGGGGGATAAATGGGCTGGCAGCAATCAATGCTGCGCTCAAACCAGCAGGTGCAACCAGCATATCCTTATAATGTATGCTGTGAGCTTCTGTTCTAATTTCAACACCAAATGATATCTTGTCTGTTGATGTGTGAAGCTCAGCCTTGTCCACCCGTTC
>JAOZRI010000227.1 GCA_029940235.1 Desulfobacula sp.
CTTGGTTTCATAATACCTCCAGTATTGGTTTCTCATATTTTTTTACCATTTCTTTAATTTTATTGTACTCACTGCACTATTCAATTTATTATGGAAAGTCAATTTAAAAATTGCAATTAAATGGAATAAGTATAACCGAGTCTGAGAGATATTTTTTATAATATTCGCTGCAATAATTCTATCAAAAGATTTTATGATGCCAAAGTTCATTAAATAATATATGGTAACCCCTGTAATTTTTAATAATTTGTGACGGGTGGATGAAATGATACATTTTTTTACCATTGGTGCATTGTTGGGATTGTCAGCAGGGCTGGCACCGGGGCCTTTATTAACATTAGTGATTTCTGAAACTATAATGCATGATATTCGAGCGGGAATTAAAGTAGCTCTGGCACCATTGATCACTGATCTGCCCATTGTTGTGTCAACTGTTTTCATTCTATCGCGTCTGTCTGAATTCAATACTGTTTTAGGAACAATCTCTCTTATGGGTGGTGTCCTGGTGATGGTCATGGGGATCAATGGAATAAACACAAAAGGTCTGGATGTTAAAATAGAACAATCCAAACCCAGATCTTTGTTAAAAGGTACTTTGGTTAATCTATTAAGCCCTCACCCATATCTTTTCTGGTTTAGCGTGGGAGCCCCTACCATGGCCCGGGCATATGAAGTGCATCTGCCTGCAGCCGTATCCTATGTGGTCGGTTTCTATCTTCTTTTGATTGGATCCAAAATTATCATGGCTATTCTGGTTGGAAAATCCAAATCTATTTTAAAAGGGCCTGTATATATCTACACCATGAAATTTTTAGGTATTCTCTTATGCCTTTTGGCACTGTTGCTATTTAAAGACGGGTTGAAACTTTTAGGATCTTGATTAACCAATCTGCTGTATTACTTTTTCAAATTTTACTGCAATAAAGGCTCTTATTTTGTCTGGTTGAAAAATCATCCTTTAATAAAAATACATGGATTTATGCATTGTAAATTTTCATAATTTTGACAAAAACCACCAAAATTGCAATAGTATTATCTTTATTAATTTTGAATGGATTTAAAATGGTTCCACATACACCAAAAATACTTGCGCCTGCTGGTGATAGAAACTCTTTTCTTGCAGCAATTGCAGCAAAAGCCGATGCAATCTATTGCGGTCTGAAAATATTTTCTGCACGCATGGAAGCCGATAACTTCAGTATTGAAGAGCTTGCCAGGCTTACAAAACTTGCCAGGGCCAAAAATATTGAAGTCTATATTGCATTTAATTCAATTATCAAAGAGTCTGAATTGGAAAAAGTTTCTAAGATTCTGAGCAAACTTTGTAAATTTGTTGATTTTGATGCTCTCATTATTCAAGACATTGCCATGATAGACCTGGCAAAAAAAGCTGGCTTTAAAAAAGAATTTCATCTTTCCACACTTGGCAACTGCACTTTCCCTTCGGGATTAAAGACATCCCAGCAATTAGGGTTTAAAAAAGTGGTGCTGCCAAGGGAATTTACCATTGATGAAATAAAGGATATGGCACAAAAGACTCCAGATGATATGGAGCTTGAAGTCTTTATCCATGGAGCTTTGTGCTATTGTATTTCAGGACGCTGCTATTGGAGTTCGTGGTTTGGCGGAAAAAGCTCTTTGCGGGGAAGATGTGTCCAGCCATGTAGAAGAGTGTATGAGCAGAAAGGTCAAAGAAAACAGCATTTTTCCTGTATGGATTTTTCAAGTGATGTGCTTGTAAAAATATTAAACCAGATTGAAAAAGTAACCACCTGGAAAATTGAAGGCCGGAAAAAAAGCCCCCATTACGTCTATTATACTGTTAAAGCCTATAGACTACTGCGTGATAATCCCAAAGAGAAAAAACAGGCTCTTAGCTTTCTTGATTATGCTTTTGGGAGGCAGTTCACACATTATAATCTTTTATCCCAGCGAAAAATGAATCCCCTTGATCATTCATCTGAAACGGGATCAGGACTTTTTGCAGGCAGAGTAAAAAATCCTGCCTCTCCATATCTTATAACAAGAGAAGAGCTGTTTGTATCCGATCTTTTAAGAATAGGTTTTGAAGAGGATCAATTCCATGATATTCAGCGTGTAACCAGAGCCGTTCCTAAAAAAGGAAAATTCTATCTTAAAAAACAAACCAAGGCCAGGATTAAAAAAGGGACACCTGTTTATATCATAGACAGAAGGGGGCAGGAGCTTGCCATGGCTTTGAAAACCCTTGAAAAAGAGCTGTCACAAATCGAAAAGGTCACCATCCTTCCTGATAAAAACAGATTAGAGACAACTCCTAATATAAAAGATATAAAGCCTAAAAACAGAATACAGGAACTTATTATCTCAAGGGGTAAATTTCAACAGCGCTTTGATTCATCAATAACCGGAACATGGATTTCAAGCAGAGGATATTCTCTACGTCCTGCAATGAAAAACTGGTTATGGTTAGATCCTGTTTTATTTCCTGGAGAAGAAAAACTATGTTCACAATATATTAATGGGGCCATAAAAAAGGGGGCAAAAAACTTTGTCTTAAATGCCTTCTGGCAATTATCCTTATTTAAGAACCCGAAGCAGTTAAATTTATGGGCAGGCCCCTATTGCAATATAACTAATTCAACAACCTTAAATACCTTAAAACAAAATGGGTTTTCCGGTGCCATTGTGAGCCCGGAACTTGACAAAGAAACATTGTGTTCTTTACCGCAAAAGACACCATTACCCCTTGGTGTTGTTATTTATGGCAACTGGCCTCTGGGTATATCAAGAATTATTTCAAACGATCTTAAAACAAATCATGCCTTTACAAGTCCAAAAGGAGAAATCTCCTGGATTTCAAAACAAAACAGTAACTATTTTATTTTTCCCAACTGGTATCTTGATTTAACTTCAAAAAAAAATCTGTTAAAAAAAGCCGGGTTCACGCTCTTTGTCAACATGTATGAAAATGTCCCAAAAGGAATCAAAATGAAAAGTCGTCCAGGTTTATGGAACTGGAATTTAAGACTTTTATAGTAGTCTTTATTATTCTATATAAAAATTAAAAAACTTACTTCATCATAAACTTTTTTCTGATTGTTCATCCATTGACAAACAAAAACAGCTCATATAATTAAAACATATAAGACAAAAAAATCATGGTGGTTTGATATAAAGCCTAATAAGCAGATTTAATACAGGAATAGAGATGATTTATAAAATATTTCCTTTTTTATTGTGGTTTGATAATTATAACAAGGAAAAATTAAGTGCTGATATTATAGCTGGCATTACTGTTGCCATGGTTTTAATACCTCAATCCATGGCCTATGCCCAGCTTGCTGGACTGCCTGCATATTTTGGTCTTTATGCTGCATTTTTACCCCCCATGGTGGCATCCCTGTTTGGATCAAGCCGCCAGCTTGCCACAGGCCCTGTTGCTGTGGTATCTTTAATGTCAGCAGCCTCCCTTGAACCTCTTGCCACAGCCGGAAGCACCGAGTTTATAGCCTATTCAATCATACTTGCATTAACTGTTGGGTGTTTTCAGCTTTTCCTTGGTGTATTCAAGCTTGGTCTTGTGGTGAATCTTCTTTCCCATCCGGTTGTAAACGGTTTTACAAATGCTGCTGCCATTGTGATTGCATCTTCACAGCTTTCTAAACTATTTGGAGTTTACGTTGATAAAGAATCCCACCACTATCACACTGTTATTGATGTCTTAACATCAGCTTTGCATTATACTCATCTGCCCACTCTCGGGATGGGAATTCTTGCCATTGCAATCATGGTGATCTTAAAAAGGATAAATCCAAAAATTCCCAATGTGCTTGTTGCAGTTACCTTAACTATTTTAATTTCCTATTTCACAGGTTTTAACAATGATAAATTCATACCCATTGAGAATATAAAAAACCCTGAAATTATCAAAACCATTACAGCATTTAACAATGATATAAAACAGATAACAGATTTAAGTGAAAAAAGAACAGTTTTGAACCTTGATCTTAAATCGAGCAAAGACAGCTCCATTCATTTTACTTCGGACAGACAAATAGACCTTGAACATAAGCTTGCCCTTGTACAGGCCAAACTTGACAGGATAAGCCTGGCTGCACGTATCAAGCGTGAAAATTTAAGGCTTATTCCTTTTTTAAGTGCAAAAAATATAAAAGAGAATCCTCTGTTCTATACAGAGGAAACCCTGCCCCAGGGTTTAAAAACCGATGGTCGCAGATGGCGAATAAAAATAAGCAATAAAACCCTTGATTTAAACAGCATTAAAATGATTGGCGGTGGTGCTGTAATA